>NZ_JBNAIZ010000007.1:0-96283 GCF_052047875.1 Candidatus Pelagibacter sp. HIMB1521
CTTATTAATAATATTAATTCTTCCTATAATAATCAGTCCTGAAAAATATAACAAAGAAAGATATTATAAAGAAAATAGATTTAACATCTGGTGTGACAGTTTTATGAAAAGTTATACAAAACAAATTTCACAAACCGAAATTAAAAAAATTTGCAATTAATCTTTTTTAATTATCACCATTAATGATTTACCAATAAATAGTTTTAAGAAAATATCTAAAATTTTTGATAAAGGAATCATTATATTCCAAAATTTAATACTAGATTCTAAATTAACTTTATCAGAGAAATTAAGAAATTTTGAAAATAAAATTAAAAAATATCCAATAGAGTCAAAATAACTTGTGTTATAATTTTTAATATTTAAATCAAATAAGATTTCTTTAAACATTTTTTTATCATATCTGCGGTAATGTCCTATTTTTTTGTCATAATCCGTGAATAAATATTGAAAAGCTGGAACACTTATAATTAAAAATCCATTTTTTTTAAGTTTTTTATATGCATTTAAGATTTCTTTTTTATCTTTTTCAATATGCTCTAACACATCTAAATAAATTATAGTGTCATATTTTAAAGTATTATATTTATTAAGTATCTTAACTCTTTTAAATTTTTTAGTTCTTTCCTTTAATTTTTCTCTAATTTTGCCCGAAGGTTCGTATAAATGAATTTTGTTTGAGATTGGATAATATTCTTTTAAGAAAACACAGTTTCCTGGTCCTACTTCAAGAATATTTTTTTTCACAAAATTTCCAAACAAACTCCATTGATAATTTCTAAAATTTTTAGCCTTATCAAAATAATCAAGTTCCCATCCTTCATAATCTGTTTTCTTATTCATATTTTTTAAATAATACTGATTTTAAAATTTTAAAAAACTTCAAAATTCAATTATTAAGTGATTTTTGTTCTCCTCGAATCATGTAATTCTACTATCGAGGTGATGGAGGGAGACTGAAGTCACCTCTTTTTATTTTAGAGCTTTTCTTAATTTATCAACTATTACTTTTAGAGCTGTTTTTGAGTAATTTTTTTCTTTAACAACCCACACAGATAATGGCCAAGAACTATCTTTTATACTTCTAGCAATAATATGTATATGCAACTGAGGAACAATATTTCCAATTTTTTCTACGTTAAGTTTTGAAGTTTTAAATAATTTTTTCATTACTTTACTTGCATAAACAATTTCCTTCATTAGCAGAGTTTGATCTTTAGAATTAAGATCGCTTATGTCAGTAATCTTATTTCTTTTGGGAATTAGTATTATCCATGGAAATTTAGAATTATCGTTTAACCTAATAGTGCATAATTTAAGATCAATAAGATGATGTGAAGTCTTTAAAAATTTCCTATTTAACTTAAACGACATGCTTATAATTTAATATATTCGTAGAAAAACTTAACTGCTACGAATAGTAAGAAAATAGCAAGTAATTTACTAATTTTATTTTTATCTATTCTGTGAGCTGTTCTTGCACCTATTCTTGCCATAAAAGTTGTAATCGGAATGAAGATTAAAAAAGCTGGTACATTTAAAAATCCAATACTAAATGGTAAATTTGTTTTTAAATAACTTCCTGAAATAAAAAAACCTGTGGCACCAAATAGAGCAATTAAAAAACCAATCGCTGCAGCACTTCCAATTGCTTTATTAATTGAATAACCAAAAAATTTAAGGATTGGTACATTCATAACAGCACCACCTATACCTGTTATAGCTGAAATAAATCCAACAATCGCACCAAGTATTATTTTTAAATACAATTTCATTTCAGATATTATACTCTGTTCCTTTTCTTTAATCGTAAGTAAATAAATTCCTAAAAGAAAGATTACGATCGCAAAAAAAAGTACTAATGATTTTGTTTTAAAAGTTGCAGCAAATATTGTTCCCAAAACAACTCCTGCAACTACAAAAATACCGTAGCTTTTGACTACATTAAAATCGACTGAATTAAATTTATGATGGGTTAAAACTGAAACTATTGATGTTGGAATTATTATTGCAAAAGAAGTTCCTACCGCTAAGTGCATTATATAAGCTTGATCAATTTCAAGTTTACCAAATATGTAATAAAGAAACGGGACAGTTATTAAACCTCCGCCGATACCAAAAAGGCCAGCCACAAATCCAACTGGAATTGCAGTCAAAACCATTAATAAAACTATATAGATATATTCATTTGCGAAGATTGAACTAAGCAGATTGACCATCTCTCATATCGACATTGTTGTATTTAATTTTATCCATTATGTGATCAATTTTTTTTACATCAGCATCTCTCACGCACATATTTTCACTTAAATATCTTTTCCAATGACTAGCACCAGATTGACCGTGAAATAAACCTAATGTGTGTCTCATGATTTGGTTTAAACGAGTTCCTTTTTTTAATTCGTCTTTTACATAAGGAATTAACTGCTCAATAACATCTTGCCTACTAGGAATATCCTCATTATTAAAAATTTCTCTCTCTATATCTGCTAACAAATAAGGTGTATGATAAGCAGCTCTTCCAATCATAACTCCATCTGTTTTTTCTAAATGAGGTTTAATTTGATTAACAGAGGTTATTCCTCCATTTATTATTATTTCCTCATTTGGAAAATCTTCTTTTAACTTATAAACAAACTCATACTTTAAAGGTGGGATATTTAGATTTTGTTTAGGTGTAAACTTACCAAGCATAGCCTTTCTTGCATGAATAATAAAAGTTTTAACACCTGTAGATTTTAGAGTGGATATAAAATTATGCAAGTTTTCATAATCTTCGACATTGTCATATCCAATTCTAGTTTTTATGGTTACAGGTAATTTAGTTTTCGATTTCATCTCTGTTAAACAATCTGCAACTAAGTTTGGCTCTTTCATTAAACAAGCGCCAAATCTATTTTTCTCCACTTTTCTACTTGGACAACCTAAATTTAAATTAATTTCATCGTAACCAAAGTCTTCTCCAACTTTTGTTGCCTCCGCAAGTAAATCAGGTGAAGATCCACCTAATTGAAGTGCAACTGGCTTTTCATTAATGTTGAATTCTAGTAATTTTTTTTTATCACCTCTATTAATTGCTTCATCGACAACCATCTCAGTGTAAAGAAGTATATTTTTAGATATTAGTCTTAGAAAATATCGTTCATGACGATCTGTACAGTCCATCATAGGAGCAACTGATACCAACCTATTCATAAACTAAGACTTTATATTATTTTATTATGAGTTTGAAGCTTCCGGATCTTCAGAAGCAACATCTGCTTCTTGATTTTCTGACTCTGAAACTTCATCTAATGAAACTTCACCCTGTTCGTTCATAGTTTCTTCACCAACTGAAGCATCAATCTCAGGTGTGGCTGTTTCAGACAATTCAGCTAAATCTTCCTTTGAAACTTGAATTTTTTCTGGAGTTTTTCTTGCTCTTTTAGATGGTAAAATTGGAGTTCCACTTTTTGAAATTTCTCCTTTGTAAAGATTTTCAAAATCATCACCAATATCTTCATCATCCTCTACCCCGTCATCAACTTGTTCAACGTGTTTTCTAAGTTTGTAAACAGCGCTTTCAGTTAAATCCGATACTTTGATTTTCTCTTCAGCAATTTCTCTTAAAGATATCACTGTATTTTTATCATTATCCCTATCTATTGTTGGTTCTAAACCAGCATTAAGCTGAGTAGCTCTCTCTTTAGCTACTAAAACTAATTCATAAGGACTTTCTACTTTATCTATACAGTCTTCAACGGTAACTCTAGCCATGCGCAGTATCTACACAGTGAGTCTTAAAAAATCAAGGGATATTTTTTATAAATAATGAGGATTTAACTTATTTTTTATCATTAATAAAAGCACAAGCATAAATCCAACGTATATTGCTGAAAAAGTGGCAATTTGTTCGATAACAAAACCTTTGTCTATTAAAAATCCATACAAAGCAGTTCCAAAAGCAGTGGAGAAAACCATTAAAGCAGAAGTCATAGCTTTTATTCCTCCAATAAATCTTACACCATATAATTCTGCCCATGTAGATGTACCTAAAACATTTGCAAAACCATTTGTCATTCCCAATAATCCTAAGAAAATAAATGAAACGATCGGATGATCAAAAACTATCAATACCAAAGCAGCAATCAACATAGGAATGTTTGTAAAAATTAATAATTTCCTGCTTGAAAACTTATCTATTAAAATACCAGTTATAAATAAAGTCAAAACAGAACATATCGAATAGGCCATAAAAGATTGAGCTATCACATATGGACCCCACCCCTTAGAAATTTGAACAAAAGACTGAAAAACTGCAAAGCCTGTAAAAATCCATGGCATTGCTAATAAGTTCCCACAAATAATATAAAACTTATAATCTTTTAATACTTCTCCTCTAGTCCATTGTTTGATTGTATCCTCTTGAGAATTATTATTATTGTCAGACTCTCTAGAATTAATATTTAAATTATTTATTAAGAACATTGAGACGACAGGGAGAAATAAAATAATAATTAAAGAAAATCCTACCCACAACTCTCTCCAATGTATGAATGTCAAAAAATATACTATTAAAACTGGTAAAATAAATTCTGCTAATGACAAACCTAACCAAGAAGTACTTAATGCTTTTCCTCTTGATTTATCAAAATATCTTGAAACTGTAGTACTAGCAGTATGAGACATTAACCCTTGACCAAATAACCTCATTAAAAAAATTGCTAAAAATAAAAAAACTATTGAATTGATTTTAGAAAATATAAATGAAGATATGCTTAATGATATAATTACAAAATATGCAAATTTAATTGCACTAAAATCATCTATTTTTTTTCCAACCCATATTAAAATAAAACTACTGCATAAAGTTGCGGAAGCATAAATTGAACCAAATTGTCCATGAGATATAGAAAGAGCTTCTCTAATACTAGTGTTAAACAAACCAAGAAAATAACTCTGTCCAAAACTTGAAAAAAATGTAAAAATAAAACCAAATAAAATTACTTTTAAACTTAAACTTTTAAACATAGATAAAAATTATGACTTGTAATGTTGCTTTCATAGGGCTTGGGGTTATGGGCTACCCTATGGCTGGTTATATATCAAAAGCTGGACACAATGTAACTGTTTTTAATAGAACAAAATCAAAAGCTGAAAAATGGATTGGTGAATACAAAGGTAAAATGGCTGACACTCCTGCTCAGGCAGCAGAAGGTGCAGATTTTATTTTTACATGTGTAGGTAACGATAATGATTTAAGAGAAGTAGCTACAGGAGAGAATGGATTATTTAACACAGCAAAAGCTGGATCAATATTTATTGATAACTCAACTGTGTCTGCGGAAGTGTCTAGAGAATTATATAAAGCTGCAAAAGATAAAGGTTTTGATTTTTTAGATGCACCAATATCTGGAGGTCAGTCTGGTGCTGAAGGTGGAATACTTACTGTAATGGTTGGTGGTGATGAAGAAGTTTTTAAAAAAGCAGAGCCAGTAATTGATTGCTACAGTAAAAAAGTAAAATTAATTGGATCTTGTGGAAGTGGACAACTGACTAAAATGATGAACCAAATGTGTATAGCTGGAGCAGTTCAAGGTTTATCAGAAGCAATTAATTTTGGAATAAATGCAGGTTTAGATATGGATAAAGTAATGGAAACTATATCTAAAGGTGCGGCACAGTCTTGGCAGATGGAAAATAGATATCGAACTATGACTGATGATAAGTTTGATTATGGGTTTGCTATTGATTGGATGAGAAAAGATTTAAAAATTGCAATTGAAGAAGCAAAAAGAAATGGTTCGCCTGTGCCAATTACAGAAATCATAGATGGTTACTATGCCGAAGTACAAGAAATGGGTGGTAACCGTTGGGATAGCTCTGCACTTATTGCTCGATTAAAAAAGAAAAAATAATTTGTGACTAAAACTGTTCCTTATTATGAGGACTTTAAGGAGATCAAAAAGAAAATTTGGTCTATGTTAAATAATGCTATCAAAGACAGAAGCTCGCCTTTTAGAATACCTGTATTTATATGTGGTAGCCAATCTGATTTAGATGGTAGAATTGTAGTTCTTCGAAAATCAGATCAATCTAATAACTTAGTTCAGTTTCATAGTGACATTCGTTCAGATAAAATTGAAAAATTAAAATCTAACAAAAATGCAGCAATGCTATTTTATGATAAAGATGAAAAAATTCAGGTTAGGCTAAAAGTAGAGTGTACTATTAATCATAATAACGAAGTTACTAAAGAATCTTGGTCAAAAACCCAACACATATCTAGAAAATGTTATTTAGTTGATAATGGACCAGGAACTGAGTCTGACATACCTACATCTGGACTGAAACCTGAACTTAATAATTTTGATTACACTAAAGAACAAAGTGAAGAAGGTTACAAAAACTTTACAGTTATTCAGTGCAAAATAAAATCAATAGAATGGTTATATTTGGCTGCTAAAGGTCACCGACGAGCTAGATTTGATTTTGAAAACAACCTTGGTTCAGAAAACACAATCTCAAGAGATTATTGGCTTGTACCTTAAAGAACATATTATTTTAAATTAATTATCAATTTTAGAATAAAAGATCAAATTTTACTAAATTTGATAAATTAATTTTTCAATTTATAGCCTATTTTGAGTAATTACTCGTTAATGAGCAAAAGTACAATTTTATTGATCAATATAGTTTTATGCTGTATTTTTGAATGTAAATATGAATAGCAATAAAACACATGAAATATATCCTGAGTTTTTGAACCAATTAGCTGTTGATTTAAATATATTTTATAAAAAAATAATTAATTCAAATATAAATGTTAAAAACAAAAATAAATCAGGAAAATTTAATCCTGTAACCAGTTTCGATAAAGCATTTGAAAAATTTATTAGGAATAAAATAAATAAAAGATTTCCTGGTCACAGCATTGTAGGTGAAGAATTTAAAACAAAAAATAAAAAAAGTGATTATTCTTGGATTATAGATCCCATTGATGGTACCAAATCATTTGTTGTTGGAAATCCAACGTGGTCAAATTTAATTTCATTAAATTATAAAGGAAACCCACAATTTGGTTTGGCTAATTTTCCTGAGTTAAATAAATACTATTTTAATCAAAGCGCAAACACAGCTTATGTTGTAAAAAATGGAAAAAAAAGAAAACTTAGAGCAAATAAAAAATCCACATTTAACCAAATGAAATTAGCAGGAGAATTTCATGGTTGGTTATCTTTAGATCAACAACTAAAAATTCTTAAAGTTTTAGATTTAATGCAATTTCCATCGTCAGATGCCCTAAGTTATGTGAATTTTTGTGAGGGAAAAATAGATTCTGTTATTCAATGTGTAAATAAAATTTGGGATATTCATGCTTTAATACCAATAATTAAAGCTTCAGGAGGGATTGCCTCGACTTGGAGTAACAAGGATCCAAAGGAAGCAGGAACTATTTTAGTAAGTTCAAATAAAATTATTCATAATAAAATGCTCGGTTATTTAAAACCGTTATCTGAATTTATTCCTGGAGGAATAAATAATTAAGTGATGCTTGGATTGTTTTTTTTACCCTTAAATTTTCTCTCCCAAGCATCACTTTAATTAATTACTAATTCAAAAATCCAAATTTTAGTTTATTAATATCTATATGTCTAAAAAATTTAAGATCGGTATTGACTATGGTGGTACAAAAATAGAGGGCATTCTTTTGGATCAAGATGGGAAACAAATTGAGAGAAAAAGATATTTGTATGACAAAAATTATATTTCAGGAATCGAAACTGTAAAAAAACTAGTAAGTGAATTTGATGCAATTAGTGAACAAACTTGTTCAGTGGGTCTAGGAATACCTGGTTTTTCATCAAAAGAGACTGGATTAATCACTAATGCTAATTCCTTATGGTTAAATGACAAACCATTTGAAAAAGATTTAGAAATTGCATTACAAAGAAAAGTAAAGTTGATGAATGATGCCAATTGTTTAACTTTATCAGAAGCTATAGATGGTGCTGGTAAAGATTATCAGTCAGTATTTGGTGTCATAATTGGAACTGGTTTTGGAGGAGGTTTATCTTATAAAAAAGAAATTATTGAGGGATCAAATCAAATTGCTGGAGATTGGGGTCATCAACCATTACCCTATCCAACTGACGAAGAAAATAAACTAAATGTTAAATGCCCTTCTGGAAATTGTGGAAGACCCTTGTGTGCAGAGCAATTCATCTCAGGAACAGGTTTCACTGAAATTTTTAATAAAAAACATAATACAAATTTTACGACAACAGAAATTGTTGAACTTGATAAAAATAACGATGATCGTGCTAATTTAGAATTTTCTTTATATGAGGATAGAATGGCAAGATTAATGGCTGTAATGGTAGGTATCTTTGATCCAGACGTAATTGTTTTGGGTGGAGGAATGTCAAATATTGAAAGATTGTACAAAAATATTCCTCCATTAATCCCCAAATATACTTTTGCAAAAAAAATAGAAACCAAAGTTTTAAAAAACTTACATGGTGATTCCAGTGGAGTAAGAGGAGCTGCTTGGTTGTGGAAATAATTTTTAATTTATAATAGTTTTTCTGCTGTCACTTCATCTGTAATTAAACCATTTACAAGCCTACCATTTAATGCTGCTTTTATTGCAAGAACCCTATCTGATCCTCCTGCAAATGCAATTACTGGTTTCTTTAAATTTGCGTCTGGAAGAATAGACATTGGAATATAATTATCAATATTTTTTATTATTTTTCCATTTTCATCGAAACACACGCCATTAATTTGTCCCACTACACCTTTTGATTTCATTAAATGATATTTGTCATCATCTATTAAAGAGTCTCTTAATAAGCCTGCTGTTTTTTTGGATCCAAATCCACCTATAGATAAAAAACAAGCATCAAAATTTTTAATTAATTTTACTGTTTTTTTAACAGGTAAATAATTCAAAAAAAATTTTTGAACTTCTTTGCTAGATGAATAGATAGGAACTGTGAAAGGAAAAAAATTAGACTCTACATTTTGACTGATTCTACCTAGTACAAAATAAGGTGGTTCAAGACCATCTGGACCATGATTGCCAATATTTGATACTATTTTATGCTGTAAGCAAGTGACTGGTGAAAGTTTATCAGCTACTTTTGAAAGAATTAATCCAGAACCAAAAATTAAATTCATAGACTTTTTTGCCATCAAAAAAGTATCTATAGTTTTTGATGCCAAATTCACTATCCCATCTAATTTGTCTATTTTATTAGAAACATTTGGGGCAACTTCAACATTCATTAGGTTAAATTTTTTTTTTAATTCCAAAGATAATTCTTGGCATGAAACTATTGGGTGATTTATCTTAAAATTAACTAAATTTTCATTGACTGCTAAGGAAATTAATCTTTGAGCTCTTTGTCTTGAAATTCCCATGGTCTTTGCTATTTCATCTTGGTTCATTTTATAAATATAATACATCCAGGCAGCTCTCGCTGCGTTATCGTTTTTGTGTACTTTTGATATATTCATTATAGAATTCTTATATCGTTTAAAAAATCTTTTTCAATTAATAGTTGCACTAATTTACTCATTTTGAGTATTTGATCGAACTTGAGCAAATATATTGATTTTCATAACCAACTGTGATTAGGTTTCATTAATAAACTAACAAGGAGAAATATGAATATAATTAGAACTGCTATTGCTTCTATCATCACACTATTCGTTTCGACTATTGCTATTGCTGAAACAATTAAAGTAGCAACAGTAAACAACGGTGACATGATTAGAATGCAAGGGTTAACAAATGAATTCACTTCTAAAACAGGAATAAATGTTGAGTGGGTTACATTAGAAGAAAACGTTCTACGTCAAAAAGTTACAACTGACATTACTACTAAAGGTGGTCAGTTTGATGTACTTACAATTGGTACTTATGAAGTTCCAATTTGGGGAGGCAAAGGTTGGTTAAATGAACTTAACTTTAGCGCTTCGTATGATGTAGATGATCTTTTACCAGCAATCAGAAGTGGTCTGTCTATAGATGGAAAACTTTATGCAGCTCCTTTCTATGGTGAGTCATCAATGATTATGTATAGAAAAGATTTAGTTGCTAAAGCTGGAATGACTATGCCTCAAAGACCAACATGGGGAGAAGTTTATGATATTGCTAAAGCAATCACTGAAGGCAACGACGGTGTATACGGCGCTTGTTTAAGAGGTAAACCTGGTTGGGGTGAAGGTGGAGCTTTCATAACAACTGTAGCTAATGCATTTGGTGGTAGATGGTTTGATGAAAACTGGAACCCACAAATGGATAGTCCAGAGTGGAATGCTGCGGTATCGTTTTATGTAGATTTACTTCAAAACTATGGGCCTCCAGGTGCATCATCAAATGGTTTCAATGAAAACTTAGCATTGATGAACGAAGGTAAATGTGGAATGTGGATTGATGCGACAGTTGCAGCAAGTTTTGTAACAAATCCTGATCAATCAAAAGTACATGACAAAATGGCATTTGCTCAAGCACCATGTGCTGTAACTTGTAAAGGTTCAAACTGGTTATGGGCATGGTCTTTAGCTATTCCTGGTGGATCAAAAAAAGTTGATGCAGCAACTAAGTTTATCGATTGGGCAACTTCCAAAGATTACTTAGAGCTTGTAGCTTCTAAAGAAGGTTGGGCAAATGTACCTCCTGGTACTCGAACGTCGTTATATCAAAACCCAACTTATTTAAGTGAAGCACCATTTGCTGAGATGACTTTAAATGCCATTAACACAGCAGACCCTTCATTTAATGGTACTTTGAAGAAAAAACCTTACATGGGTGTACAGTTTGCTGCTATTCCTGAGTTTCAAGGAATTGCAACTTCAGTATCTCAACAAATCTCTTCAGCTTTAGCAGGAAAAATCACTGTAGAAAAAGCATTGAAAAATGCGCAGAAGATTGCTGCAAAAGAAATGAAGAAAGCTGGTTATACTAAATAATAACTAAGCTTTAATTATATTTAAAGGCCACTATGAAATTAGTGGCCTTTATAATAAAACCTTAATCATCAACATCTATGAGAAGTAATTTAGTTCCCAAATTAACCTCTTATCCAACTATTACTTTGTTATTTATTTGGATGGCAGTGCCTCTAGGGATGACCATTTATTTTTCTTTTTTAAGATACAGCTTGATGTATCCAGATGTAAGAGAGTTTACTGGTTTATTAAATTATGAATATTTTTTAACAGATTTTGCCTTTTTGGAAGCTTTGTGGAACACTTTTGTTTTAGTTTTTTCTGTATTAATTTTTTCAATATTATTCGGCACAGGATTTGCAGTTTTATTGAACCAAAATTTCTTTGGTAGAGGTTTAGCGAGAGTTTTGGCAATAGCACCTTTCTTCATTATGCCAACAGTAAGTGCATTAATTTGGAAAAACTTATTTATGAATCCTGTATCAGGATTGTTTGCGTGGCTATTATCTTTATTTGGTCTTGGGCCTATAGATTGGTTTACTCATGTTCCAATGATTTCAATAATAATAATTGTTTCATGGCAATGGACTCCTTTTGCAACACTAATTTTATTAACAAGCTTACAATCAGTTGATAAAGATCAGCTTGAGGCTGTTAAACTAGATGGAGCAAATAACTTCCAAGCTTTTAGGTATGTTATACTGCCCCATTTATCAAGACCGATTGCGATAATCATATTAATAGAAACTATTTTTTTACTAACAATATTTGCCGAAATATTTGTTACTACAACAGGTGGGCCAGGTTTAGCTACTACAAATTTAGCATTCTTAGTATTTACCGAAGCCTTGTTAAAATTTGATATTGGTATTGCTTCAGCAGGTGGTGTTGTTGTTGTTATACTCGCAAATATCGCAGCATTCTTTTTAGTTAAAATGATTGGAAAAAATTTACAATAAATATGAAAAAAAAAATTATTATTACTTTTTTTGCTTGGTTGTTTTCTCTGTTAATTTTCTTTCCTATTTTATGGATGATAATTACATCATTTAAAACTGAAATAGATGCGGTAGCAATACCACCTTTATTTTTTTCATTTGAGCCAACGTTAGAAAACTACGGGATTGTTCAAGAAAGAAGTAATTATCTAAAGTTTGCACAAAACTCTGTAATAATTTCATTTGGTTCATCAATTTTAGGTTTAGTGTTATCAATACCGATAGCCTGGTCAATGGCTTTTCATCCAACTAAGAGAACTAAAGGAACTCTTCTGTGGATTTTGTCAACAAAGATGATGCCACCAGTTGGAGTGTTAATCCCAATTTATTTAATATTTAGAGACTTTTCTCTTTTAGATACTCAATTGGGAATTGTTATTGTTTTATGTTTTGTCAATTTGCCAATCATGATCTGGCTTTTATATTCATATTTCAAAGAAATACCTAATGAGATTTTAGAAGCTGTGAGGATAGATGGTGCTAGTACACTTCAAGAAATACTTTATGTTTTGGTTCCACTTTCGTTACCTGGAATAGCATCAACATCTTTGTTATGCATTGTGTTAGCTTGGAATGAAGCGTTTTGGACTTTAAATCTTACATCTATTGATGCTGCTCCTTTAACAACATTTATTGCATCTTATTCCAGTCCAGAAGGTTTATTTTATGCAAAACTTTCGGCTGCCTCTACCCTATCAGTATTACCAGTTTTATTTTTAGGATGGTTTACTCAAAAACAATTAGTCAGAGGATTAACTTTTGGAGCTGTTAAATAAATGTCTTTGGAAATAAAAAATCAAACAGATAATCCTAAATTAATTAAAGGTAATTTTGATAAAAGTTCTATTCAAGCTGGAATATTGCATATAGGTGTAGGAAATTTTCATAGATCACATCAAGCAAATATTATTGATCAATTTATGGAAAACACAGGTAATTACAGCTGGGGAATTGTAGGTTTAAATTTACTATCCGAAACTACTAACTTTCTAACAAATCTAAAAAAACGAAATGGAAATTATGTTTTAAAAACAATTTCACCAAATGAAGAGATTGTATTTAGAGAAATAAAATCAATTGTTGAATTATTAGATTGGAATTCAGATAAGGAAAAATCAGAAAAAATTCTTTTAAATAAAAATATACATTTAGTCACCATTACTGTTACAGAGACAGGATATTTTTTAACTGATAACGCTGAATTAGATATTAATCATGAGGTTATTAAAAATGAAATAATGGGTAAAATTACTAATTCACTTTACTCTTATTTAAGAATTGCTCTAAATAAACGAAAAAATTCAATTAATAAACCAATTACAATTTTATGTTGTGATAATTTAAGAGAGAATGGAAAAATATTAAAAAAAGCTTTTTTAAAATATTTAGAACTCTTTAATGAAAAAGATTTAATAAACTGGGTTAAAAAAAATGTTTCTTTCCCACCATGTGTAGTTGATAGAATTACACCAAGATCACCGGAAAAATTATCAAAAGAAATTGAAGATCATTTTGATATTAAAGAAGATTGCACTGTTTTATCTGAAGATTTCATTCAATGGATAATAGAAAAAGACTTTGCGGCACCATTTCCTGATCTTGATAAAATTGAAAATGTTAATTTTACAGAAAATGTATTTGATTATGAGGAAACTAAAATTAGAATTTTAAATGGAGGCCATACTTGTTTGGCTTATCTAGGAGCACTCAAAGGTTTAAAAACTTTTGATGAATGTTTTAATCATGAGGATCTAAAATCTTTTTTCGATAATTTACAAAATAAAGAGATAATCCCAGCATTGGGTAATATAAAGCCAATAAATTTAAATAAATATTTAGAAACAATATCTCATAGATTTCAGAATAGTCATATTAGTGATGCGTTAGAGAGAATTTGCATGGATGGTTCAAGTAAATTTTTAATTTTTATAATACCCACTATAAAAAAATGTTTTGAAAATAATATTGAACCTGTAAATTCAATTACAGCTATTGCTAGTTGGTATATCTTTATGAAAAAAGTTTATAATAAAGAATTAGAATTTAATTATATTGATCCAAAATGGGATTGGTTAAAAAACTTCCTTGAAGATGATATGATTGACGAGTTTTGCACTAACAAAGATTTATGGGGAGACCTACCTACTCAGTTTCCTAAATTTAAGGAAATATTAAAATTAAAAATTAAAAATAAAAGATGAGATAATTAAATGGCTAATATTAAGATTAAAAACTTAAACAAATATTATGGTGATCTTCATATTATAAAAGATGTAGATATAGATATTGAAGACAAATCTTTTACAGTTTTAGTTGGGCCAAGCGGTAGTGGAAAATCAACAGTGCTTAGAATGATAGCTGGTTTAGAAGAAATAAACTCAGGTGAAATTTATATTGATAATAAAATTGTTAATAACTTAGATCCAAAAGATAGAGAGATTGCAATGGTATTTCAATCTTACGCCTTGTACCCACATATGACAGTTTTCGAGAATATGGCTTTAGGTCTAAAATTAAGAAAAACACCTAAAGATCAAATAATTAAAAAAGTAAATGAAGCTGCAAAAATACTTAAATTAGAAGATTACCTTCAAAGATTACCAAAACAATTATCAGGAGGTCAACGACAACGAGTTGCTATAGGCCGTGCAATTACAAGAGATCCAAAGATTTTTTTATTTGATGAACCTTTGTCAAATCTAGATGCAAAGCTTAGAGTGGAAATGAGAAGAGAACTAAAAAAATTACATGAAGATCTACAAACTACAATGATTTATGTTACCCATGACCAAACAGAAGCTATGACTTTAGGAACAAAAATTGCATTAATGAATAATGGTAAAATAGAGCAATACGATACTCCGGATAAAATTTATAATAACCCAAAAAGTGTTTTTGTTGCAGATTTTGTGGGTTCTCCATCAATGAATTTTATCAGTGGTAAAATTATGAATAATGATAAAAATATAAGTTTTTTACCTACCAATGGCGATGATAATTCTAAATTTAATTTATCTGATGATTGGAAAAATAAAAATAATATAGAAAAAACATCCTTGCTTGGATTTAGACCAGAACACTTTTTCTTTAAAAAAGAACATGCGATTAATAATATAAAAAAAGACTATTTTGCAGAGATTAAAGTAATACCAAAATTAGCTGAATATGTTGGTCACGAACAAATAATTACCTTTAATTTTGAAGATCAAGAGATTTTAGGTAAATTTCCATCTACTGTAAATTTTGAAATAAAAAAAGAAATTACTTTGTATATAGATTTAAATAAAGTTTGTTTTTTTGATGAAGGAAAAAATAGAATTTAAATTTTATCTGATAATAAATTGATTGGTCAAAAAATACGTAATTTTTTATATACCTTTAACTATAATATTGCTTCCTTCAGAGTTTTGAAGACGAATGTCTTTAACTGGTTTATATTCATCAGAGTGATACCATTCTAAAGCTTTTTCATATGATGGAAATTTAATGATTACTAATCTTGGAAAATTATCTTCACCCTCTACTACTTGGTATTCACCATTTCTAACTAGATACTCACTACCAAATTTTTTTACAACCTCTGTAACTTTTGCTACATATTCTTTATAGTTTTCTGGATTTGTTACCTTTAATTGTGCAATCACATATCCTGCTGACATAATCTTCTCCTTTAAAATATTGATTTTGAATACTTCTTCCAGTTATCTTGATAGTGTTTAGTGTTTTCCTCTACAGCTTTTTTTTCTTCTTCAGTCACTTCTCTTACAATTTTTCCAGGTGATCCCAATACTAAAGAATTATCGGGTATAATTTTGTTTTCGGTTATTAGTGCTTTTGCTCCAATGATGCAGTTTTTTCCTATATTTGCATTATTTAAAATTACTGCACCAATTCCAATTAAACTATTATCTCCAATGGTACATCCATGAAGCATCACTAAATGACCTACAGTAACATTTTTTCCTACTTTTAATGGGCATCCAGGATCTGTGTGTAAAACACTACCATCCTGAATATTAGATCCCTCACCTATATGAATATTTTCTATATCACCTCTTAAAACAGCATTAAACCAAATGCTTGTATTTTTCTCTAATGTAACATCTCCAATTATAGTTGCATTAGGAGCTACCCAATTTTCGCCAGAGTTTTTTGGTTTTTTATCTTTTAAATCATAAAACATAATTTATATATTCTTACAGTATGCCAATACAAACTCCAATATGTGATTTTGGTCAAAAAGCTATTCCATTTGAATTAAAATCAACAGATAATAAAATTCTTTCATTAGATGATATCAAAGGAGAAAGTGGAACTTTGATAATGTTTATTTGCAATCATTGCCCTTATGTAAAAGCAGTCACAAAAGAAATAGTTGAAGATTGTAATGAATTAAAAAAAATTGGAATAAATTCTGTAGCAATCTGTGCAAATGATGCTGATAATTATCCAGAAGACTCTTTTGAAAATATGATTAAATTTTCAAAAGATAATAATTTTAATTTTCCTTACTTAAACGATGAAACACAAAATATTGCAAAAGCATATGATGCTGTCTGCACACCAGATTTTTTTGGATATAACAAAAATTTAGAACTTCAATATCGTGGAAGATTAAGAGAGTTGAGAAATCTTATACCTGTTAAAGAAGGTGAAAGTGATTTGTTAAAAGCTATGAAGCAAATTGCAGAAACAGGTGAAGGTCCTAAAGACCAAATTTCTAGTGCTGGCTGCAGCATAAAGTGGAAAACTAATTAATGTATTTAATTGTTACTAGATCTTTTCCTCCTGAGCTCGGTGGAATGCAAAGCTTGATGTGGGGTTTATCAAGAGAGTTGTCTAAAAACTTTATGATAAAAGTCTTTGCAGATTATATAGATAATCATAAAGATTTTGATGAACAAGCTTCGTTTTCAATTGAAAGAATTGGCGGAATAAAAATTCTGAGAAAATATAGAAAAGCTCAATTAATTAATGAATTTATCAAAGAGAATAAAGTTGAAGGAATAATTGGAGATCATTGGAAAAGTTTAGAATTAATTAAAACTTCTAAAAAAAAATATTGCCTTATACATGGTAAAGAAATCAATCATCCTAAAGGATCAACTCAAAATAAAAGAGTTTTGAATGTTCTTAATAATGTAGAAAAAGTTATTGCTAACTCACAATATACTAAAAACCTTGCTATTGAATGTGGAGTTAATGAAAATAAAATTATTGTTATAAATTGTGGAGTAGATCTAGCAAAAGAATTAAACGAAAAATCATTAGAAAAAGTTGAAAGCTTACTAAAAGTTAAAACGCCAAGATTAATTACTGTTTCAAGATTTGATAAAAGAAAAAATCATGAAAAAGTAGTGATGGCTCTTAGAAATCTAAAACAAATTTACCCAGATATTGTCTACATTTGTATTGGATACGGTGATGAAGAAGAAAATATTAAAAAATTAGTAAAAGAATTAAATCTAGATGAACAAGTAATGTTTTTTAAAGATATAAGTGATGATTTAAAAAATGCACTAATCGCTAAATCAAATTTATTTGTAATGCCTTCTATAATTCATAAAACATCTGTTGAGGGGTTTGGAATTGCATATGTTGAAGCAGCACAATACGGTATTCCATCTATAGGCGGTAAAGATGGTGGTGCGGCAGATGCAATAGATCATGAAAAAACTGGTTTAATATGTGATGGTAATAGTCTTGATGATATTTATTCTTCAATTAATTCAATGTTAGAAAATAAAAAATATTTAGAGCTTGGAAAAAATGCAAAAGAGTTTGTTAGCAAATTTAAATGGTCTGAAATTATTAACAAATATAATAAAATTTTAGAATAATGGAAACTTGTATAATTTGTAAATCACAAGTAAAAAAAATAAATAATTTTGTTTATAAATGTACTAAGTGCTTATTTTTGAAATCAGATTTAAAATCTGGATACGGTAGAGAGATTGAGGGTATAAATGATCTTAGAAAACAAAATTTCAAAAAAATTATAAAAGTAATAAAATCTTTAAATAAATCTGGAGAGATTAAAATCTTAGAAATAGGATCTGGAAGTGGTATTTTTTTAGAGGAATGTAATCATGAAAATCTTAATGTTTTAGGAACTGAAGCAGATAATGAGCAGGTAAAATATTTAAAAAAAAAATTCCCAAATATATCACAAATCAAATTACCACTCGAAAAAGTAGATGATTTGAATTTTGGTAAATTTGATTATGTAATATTTAATGATGTTTTTGAGCATCTTGAAAAATTAGATGAAGTAATCCAACAACTCGAATATTTTTTAAAAGATGAAGGAAAAATTTTAATAAATTTACCTTCATCCGAGGGAATTATTTACAAATTTGCAAATATTTTAAATAAATTTGGCATAAGAAACTTTTACAATAGATTGTGGCAAAAAGGTTTGTCATCTCCTCATTTATCCTATTTTAATAATCATAATTTAAGTTGGCTATTTAAAAATCATAATTTTGAGTTAGTTTATTCAAATTATTTAAACACCGTAAGCAGATATGGTAATTACAAAAGATTAAATTCTACTATCAATAATAAAATAATTTGTATGTGTTTAAGTTTTTTTATTATTTTTTTTTTTTATATTCAAAAAATACTTCCAAAAGATATAATTTTTCATATTTATCAAAAAAAAGAAAGATTTGATTAAAGCAAATGTCAAAAAATAAGTTTGCTATTTTCTTAATTATTATTTCAGTTTTTTTTGGAACATTAATGTTAACTTTTTTAAAGTTAGCGCAAGAAGAAGTTAATGTGTATGTAGCAGGTTTTTTTAGATTTTTATTTGGCTTTCTGATTATTTTTCCCTATATGTTAAAAACTAAATTTACAGTTTTTAAATCAAATCATCATAAAAAACATTTTCTTAGAGCTGTTTTAAACTTGCCTTCAATGCTTTTATATTTTTCAGCTTTAACAATGATGCCAATTGAAAAAGCTACAGCAATATCTTTTGTTGTTCCTTTCATAGTAACTATTTTGGCTGTTTTGTTTCTCGGAGAAAAAATTTATATCTACAGAAGTTTTGCACTAGTTTTAGGATTTATTGGTATGTTGGTAATTTTAAGACCAGGTATTATTGACATCTCTATTGGGGTGTATATGGCACTGGCATCTTCTTTTATGTGGTCAATAGTGATTATAATTACAAAAACTATAACAAAAGATGACAGTTCGATTACAATTTTATCTTATGGATACTGTTATATGACTATTTTTAGTTTCCTTATTGCATTGTTTTATTGGCAAACACCAAGTTTAAAAACCTTGATTTATTTATTTTTTGCAGGTCTATCTGGCACATTGTTGCATCTTTGTATTAATCACGCTTATAAATTAGTTGATGTAAGCATGACACAACCCTATTCTTTTCTAAGTTTAGTATTTGCATCTCTGATTGGTTACTTTGTATTTAGCGAAATCCCTGATCTCTTCACTTGGATTGGTGCAAGTATAATATTTTTAGGAGTTATCATTATGTCTTATCGTGAAATGAAGCTTGATAGAGAAATTATTAGAAAACGAATAGATATTAAATCTTAATTTTTCTTCTTAAAAGTTTTGTAAATATGCCAAGCTACAATTAAAATTGTAGTAGCTAGGATACATGCAGTTAATGTTCTGTCCCACAAAAATTCCCACGAACCGTTACTTAACAATAAAGATCGTCTCAAGTTTTCTTCCATCAATCCACCAAGTACAAATGCTAATATCAAAGGTGGCATAGGGAAATCATATAATCTTAAAAAAGTTGCTACTACTGCAATCCCAATCATTAAATAAATATCAAAATTATTAAATGACATTACGTAAATTCCAGTAACAGAGAAAAATAAAATTAAAGGAATTAAATAATTTTTAGGTACAGCAAGAATTCTAGCTATATAAGGAATGAGTGGTAAGTTTAATATAAGAAGAATTACCATTCCAATATACATTGACATAATTATCGACCAAAAAATCTCTGGATTAGTCATATAAAGTCTGGGACCAGGCTGAACACCAAAACCCAAAAGTGCTCCTAACATTACTGCAGTGGTTCCACTCCCAGGAATCCCTAAAGTAAGCATTGGCACAAAAGAACCAGAACAAGCAGCATTGTTTGCAGTTTCTGGTGCTGATAAACCATTTACGCTTCCTTTACCAAATTTTTCTTTTTCTTGATCACTAACTACGTTTCGTTCCATTCCATAAGCTAAAAATGATGCAATAGTTGCACCAGCTCCAGGTAAAACACCGATTAAAAAACCAATTACTGATGATCTTGGGATTGTTTTGTACATTTTAGTTCGTTCTTCTTTATTAATCTTAATTGAACCAAGTTCAGTTAATGAAACTTGTTTAGCAGCAGTTGTTGGATCATTTCTCTTTAAAATAATTGTTAAAGCTTCACTCATCGCAAAAGTTGCCATCACAACTAACACGAAGCTAATCCCATCAGTTAAGTTCATATTATTAAATGTATATCTTGTGATATCAGACAAACTGTCTTGACCAACTGATGCCAACATCAAACCTAAAACAACCATCATCATTGCTTTTAAAAATTGTCCTTTAGATGAAAATGCAGCAATAGCAGTTAAACCTAAAATCATTAAAGCAAAATAATCAGGTGATCTAAAAGATAAACTTACTTTGGATAAGCTTGGTGCCATAAATAATAAATAAATTGCAGATAACGTTCCACCAGCAAATGAACTCCATGCTGCAATAGCTAAAGCTTTTCCAGCCTTACCTTGCTGTGCCATTGGATAACCATCAAATGAAGTTGCAACTGTTCCTGGAACACCAGGGGCATTTAATAATATTGAAGAAGTTGAACCTCCAAATACTGCTCCATAATAAACTCCAGCCATTAAAATTAATCCAGTTGCGGGTTCAAAACCATATGTAATAGGTATCATTAAAGCTATTGCAGTCATTGGACCAAGACCAGGAAGCATTCCAATGATTGTTCCAAAAAAACAACCAACCATAACCATTAGTATGTTTTGGAGTGTAAGTGCTGTCGTTAATCCAATTAGTATTCCTTCAATCATCCCATCACTCCAATTAGTTGTAGAAATGGATCTCTTAAATAAATGTCAAGGATACCATGAAGCAAATACATAAAGGCAGTAACAAATGGAAAGGATAATAAAAACATTAAAATCCACCTTCGTTCTCCTAAAAAATAATATGAAGCAAATAAAAACAATGAAGTAGTTAAAAAATAACCAACTTTTAAAATTGTAGCTCCGTAAATAATTGCAATAAGTATAAGTATACCAGTTTTTTTATACTCTAAATTTTTATGCTCAACTTTAATTGTATTTGGGTCTGGCAAAATAAGTTTTAATCCAGAAAAAAATAATCCTGCATAACCTAAATAAATTGGAAATGTTCTAGCATTAAATGGAGCATTTTCATCGAATGTGAAAACTTGAATTTGATAAGCTAAATATAAATAAAATGCAGAAAAAATAAAAAAGAGCAGTGATATAATTTTTGTAGTATTTATATTCACTGCTCTAATTTTAATTTCTAACCAAAGGTTAGATTACTCCTAGTTTTTTCATAAGAGCTGTCATTTCTTCAGTTTGTTTTTCTAAGAAAGAAACAAACTTACCTTCAGGGTTATAAATATTAACCCATGCATTTCTTGCTCTTACTGTTTCCCATTCAGGAGTTTTTTGTACATCGCCAAGCATTTTTGCAATTGCAGCTTTATCAGAATTGCTCATACCTGGAGGGCCAAAGAAACCTCTCCAGTTAACGAATTGTACATCATACCCTTGTTCTTTGAGAGTTGGTGCATCTGGTGCATCAGAAACTCTTGAAGGAGCAGTAATACCAATAATTGTTACTTGGTCTCTTGCACCCATCAATTCACCTAAACCAGTTGAAATGATTTGAGTTTCTCCAGATAAAAGTCCAGCTAAAGCTTTTCCACCAGCATCATAAGGAATATATGCAACAGCATTTGGATCTGCACCTGCAGCTTGGAATGCTAAAGCACCAATTAAATGGTCCATACTTCCTCTTACTGATCCACCAGCCATTTTAATTGAGCTTGGATCTTTTTTGTATGCATCAACTACATCTTTGAAGTTTTTATAAGGTGAGTTTTTTGCAACTGCAATAGCACCGTAGTCACCAATTACACCAGCAATCGGCACAACATCTTTATAAGATAAAGTTCCACTACCTTTTACATAACCTTCGTGTCTAGTAATTGATCTTAATACTAATGGTGTAGATTGAACTAACACTGTATTAGCAGGTTTAGTATTAATCATGTAAGCAAGTGCTTTACCACCACCACCACCTGACATATTTTCAAATGATGCGCTGTTTAACATACCAGCTTTTGTTAAAGCTTCTCCAGTACCTCTAGCAGTTCCATCCCAACCACCACCAGCACCACCACCAATTACAAAGTGCAATTTATCAATTGCTACTGAGTTAGTGGTTGTTGCTGAGAATAATAGGATTGCTGAGAATAATACTGAAAATAATTTTTTAAAATTACTCATAATACCTCTCTTCTTGTTGTTTATTAATTAAATGATATTAAACATTTAATATAAAGTAGTGTCAATCATATAGAAATTTAAAGATGAATTCATCAACACAGAAAATTAAAGAAAATTTGTCTCAGTTATTTACGTTAAAATTTATAACTGTTTTTTTGATAAGTGTACCAAGTGCAATAATTGCTGAACAATTCAATATTCCACTTGCTTGGTTTTTAGGCCCAATGATTATCACATCAATTGCTGCTTTATCAGGAATAAAAATCATTATGCCTAAAATTGTTTTGAGCTTTATTCTAATTATTTTAGGTTTGCATATTGGAAATTACATAGATCAAAATCTATTTAACCAAATGATTAATTGGATTTGGACATCTCTGATTATGTTAATTTACATAATAATCTGTATTCTAGTTGTTGCTAAGTATCTGCAAAAATTTGCAAATTACGGTAACAAAGCCTCTATATTTTCTGCTGCTCCAGGTGCTTTAGGTCCATTAATGATTTTAGCAGAAAATGAAAAAACAGATTTATCTCAAGTTGCAACTTCTCACTTAATTAGATTGATCATTATTATAACTGTAATTCCACTTATTATCGTAAACAATACTGACAATGATGTTTTATTAAATGGTGAATTTAATTACTTGGCTCAAAATCATTTAAATTTAATTTTACTTATTATTGCATCTTTATTTTTTATTTTTGTTTTTGAGAAAATTAGAGTGCCAGCAGCCTTATTATCAGGAACATTATTTGCAAGCGGCTTATTACAAATTACAGATGTAGCTACGTATAAATTGCCAAACGAAACAGTAAATTTTTGTCTGTTAATTCTTGGTTCTTCTGTTGGATGTAGATTTGCTGAAAAAACAGTGAAGGAAATTGCAAACAATTCACTACATAGTATTGTGGCGACAGTAATATTGGTGACATTAGGCTTACTTGCTGCATACGTTGCAACATTCTTTGTTGATACAAATATTTTAACTTTAATATTATCTTTTAGTCCGGGTGGAATTTATGAGGTGGCAGTTATAGCAATTGCTTTTGATTTAGACCCAGACTTTGTTGCTTTTCACCATATAATAAGATTGCTTTTTATACTTTTCACAGTTCCAATATTTTTAAGAGTTTTAGAAAAAATTAAGAAATAATTTCAGAAAGTCTTTCAAAAACTTTTTCTGCTGAGAGTTTTGATAATTCAGGGGCTTCTATTGCTTTAAAGCTATCTCTTTCAATACTGACTTTAAAAGGAGTTGTATGTGAACCAAATAAAGCAACGCCCTTTGATCCTAAGTGTGCAGTTATGTGAGCAGGTCCAGTATCATTGGCGACAACAAATGAACTGTCTTTAATTAATCCAGATAATTGTGAAATATTTAAAGCTTTACCTTTGTCTAAAACACAAATAGCGTTTATATTTTTTGCATCTTCAATTTCATCTGGTCCAGGTGCAATAACCACTTTAAATTTATTTTGGAATTTTTCATTAATCATAGAGATTAGGTCGTTATAGTAAGGCCATTTCTTTGAAGTTAAATGAGGTGAGCAAAAAGGAAAAAGTAGTATGTATTTATCTAGTTCGTAATTATTTTTTATTTCTGAAATATCAACTGTACTCCATGAAAAATCTGGTTTCATCGTATGATTGGTATTAATTCCAGAAGATTTTAACTGATGATCAAATCTTGAAAGAACAGAGTCTTTATCAAAATCTTTTTTAGTTGTTCCTTCTGGTAGAGTTGTTTCTGTTGAACACCAAATAGTTTTGTCAGCCTTAGGAAATAATATATTTTTGTAAAATGATGTTCTGCTAGAATTTTGAAGATCATAAACTTTTGAAAAATTATGTTTTTTAATCTCTCTCATTAGTAAATATAAATAAATTAAGTTAATCTTTGATAATCTCTTATCTAGAATAACATTTGAAATATGTGGGTTTTTTTTAAATAGTTCAAAATAAGGCTTTGTTGTTAATAAATGAATTTGATCATCTTTATGATTTTCAGAAATATCTTGAATTGCCCCACATGCTTGAGCTATATCGCCTAAAGATCCATGTTTAATAATTAAAATATTAGACATAATTCTAACAACTTAACATAGTATAAAGTTTTATGAATAAAATTATAGTTGAGGTTTCTGTTGGAGAGCTTTTAGATAAGATTTCAATATTAGAAATCAAACAAGATAAAATAAAAGACCCAGAAAAATTAAATTTTATAAATAACGAACACTCTATTCTTAAAAATCAGTTAGAAAAAAATGTTAAGTCTGATGAGAAGCTTGAAAAATTATTTCAAGACTTAAAAGATATAAATGCCAAACTTTGGGTTATTGAAGATGACAAAAGAGATTGTGAAAAAAATAAAGATTTTGGAGAAAAATTCATAAAACTTTCTAGAGATGTTCATTTTTTAAATGATGATCGTGCCAAAATAAAATTAGAAATGAATAACCATACTGGTTCTGCTATTAAAGAAATTAAAGAGTATACTAGTTACTAAAAACTTTTGGAAACCAATCTTCCCTCATCTGATCTCCTGATTTTAAATTAATTCCATCGAATGGTGGTGATGTTGGACCACCTCTTTCAACAAAAGTAACATCATCACCTATAAATCTCATTGAGAATGCTCTACGGGATTGAGAACTTTGATTTCCTGTGGAACCATGAACAGTTTTAAAATTAAACAAAACTGCATCACCTAATTTTAAATCAGGAATTAATATATCTTCTTCAAATTCTTCCTTTTTTGGAAGACTCATAAACGAGTCACCGTCTTCATACCAAGGTTGATCATTAGACCATTTAGTAGGTCTTAAAAGTTTTTTCCATTTATGTGATCTTAAAATTAATTTAAGGTTATTTTCTTTATTTACTTCATCTAATGGTATCCAAAAACTTCCTGTATCATCTCCATCAACACAATAATATGGCATGTCTTGATGCCAAGGTGTTTCTTTGTTTGTACCTGGATCTTTTATAAAAAGATGGTCATGAAAAATTTGTATAGATTTTGAATTTGTAGCCTCAGCAACTATCTGAGCAGCAAGAGAATTAAACATACAATTTTTGAATTCTTTTATTCTTTTCCAATTGCAATAATCTTCAAAAAATCTTCCCTCATTCACACTCACATTTTCCCTTCCATGTTGACTAGGGTTGTCTAAAACTTTTTGAAAACCATTTCTTAATGGTTCAATCCAATCTTGAAATGCACCTTTAATAATTATTGCACCAAGATTTTGATAATCATCAATCTGTTTTTGAGAAAGATACATTTTATTGTTGGAAGCTATATTTTTTTTCTAAATACTTAATCACATTATGAATAATAAAAGTCATAAATAAATAGATTCCACCAGCTACAATAAATACTTCTATAGGCTTAAATGTTGTTGATATGATATATTTAGCAACACCAGTTAAGTCCATTAGTGTTACTGTGCTTGCTAATGAAGTGCCTTTCATCATTAAAATTATTTCATTTCCATAGGCAGGAAGAGATTGTCTAATCGCAATAGGTATTTGAATTTTATAAAATATAATTTTGTTTGAAATACCTAGACTTTTCCCAGCTTCAATAATTCCTGGTTTTATAGTTTGAAATGCAGATCTTAAGATTTCAGACGTGTATGCGCCTGTATTTAATGTAAAGGCAATAATTGCACACCAATAAGGCTCTTTTAAAACAACCCATAAAACTGTTGATCTTAAATATTCAATTTGTCCTAATCCAAAGTAGATAATAAAAATTTGAACTAATAAAGGAGTACCTCTGAAAACATAAGAGTATCCATAAGCAAATTTATTAATAAATATATTTTTGTTTAATCGTAAAATTGCAAAAAATAATCCAAGAAATAATCCAAAAAATAAAGAAGCTGATAAAAGTTTTAAAGTAATAACAGTTGCTCCTAAGAGTTTTGGAAAACTAGTGATCATTAAATCAAAATCCATTAATAACCCCTGCTATATTTCACTTCTAATTTATTAATTAACTTCATGCTAATAAAAGTAAGCAATAAATATAAAACTGCTGCAAAAGAATAAAAAAATAATGGATCTCTTGTAGATCCTGCAGCAATATAAGATTGTCTCATGATTTCGACTAAACCAGTTACTGATATTAAAGAAGTATCCTTCAAAGTGATTTGCCAAACATTACTTAAATTTGGAATTGCTAATCTTAACATTTGAGGAAGAATTATTTTATAAAATTGACCAAACTTGTTTATTCCTAAAACTTTAGCAGCTTCAAACTGTCCTTTATCAATTGACTGAATAGCTCCTCTAAAAACTTCTGTTGAGTAAGCTCCTGAAATTATGCCAATAGCAACAGCACCAGTAATAAATGCATTAATCTCTATATATTCGTAATAACCAAATATTGATGCAACATACATGATTGCACCACTCCCACCAAAAAATAATAAATAAATTACTAGTAGTTCTGGCACACCTCTTATTACTGTGGTGTAAAAATTACCTACGAAGTTTAGAGTTTTGTATTTTGAAAGTTTGAGTGGAGTAAAAATTAAAGCAAAAAGAAAACCAACAAACATCGCTGTAACAGATACAGCTACTGTCATTAAGGTTGCGTAAAATAACTCGTCACCCCAACCTGTTTTTCCAAATGCAAGAAGTTCCATATAGACTGGCGACTATATATTATAGCCACCAAATCCAAAATTAATTACATAGAAGCGTCAAAACCAAAGTGTTTAATAGCAAGTTCGCTAATAATTCCTTTTTTTCTAGCTTTGTTAATTGCTTTATTGAAATCTTTTAAGATTTTAGCGTCTCTTTTTCCAATAGCACTATCACTAGCTTGTCTGATTCCAACACCAACTCCATTTCCAAATGCACCACCTGAAAAAGTTGGTCCAACCAAAACAACTGGCTTACCAGATTTATCAGCATAATCTGTAAATGCTACAGCTGCAGCAAGTGCAACATCACATCTTCCAGAAGTTAAATCTAAGTTAACCTCGTCTTGAGTTTTGTAAGTTCTAACATTTACACTTCCAACATCACCAGACTCTAAAAAGTTTTGGTGAATTGTACCTGTCTGTGTACAAACAGTTTTTCCAGCAAGAGCATCTGTTAAAGTTTTAAGTGCTTTTTTAACACTTGAACCACCTAAAGATAAATTGATACCTTCTGGTGTATCCATGCCTTCTAAGCTTGAACCTTTCATTACAGCAAGAGATGCAACTTCATCAGCATAACCTTGTGAGAAAGTGATTGTTTTCTTTCTTTCATCAGTGATTGACATACCGGCCATGATTGCATCGAATTTTCTCATTACTAATGCAGGTATCATTCCATCCCAATCTTGCTCAACGATTGTGCACTCATACTTCATAATTTTACAAAGCTCTTGAGCTAGCTCAACCTCAAACCCAATTAAATTGCCAGAAGCATCTTTTGAATTCCATGGAGGATAAGCACCTTCAGTTCCAATTTTAATTTTCTCAGCAGAAACATTTCCGATGATTAAAAAAGAAGCTAGAACTGTTAAAATAGTTTTTTTGAATATATTCATATTTTCTCCTTTAATTGGGATAATTATTTCACAATTTTTAGAAAGAAAAAAGAAAAATTAATGATTTATTGATGATGAAAAGTTCCAAGCACAATCAAAACTTGGTATGTAAACTCTAGATAATTTAGCATTACCAAAATTTTGATTAAAGACATTTAACCAACTATCAACTTGCTTAGGTTTTTTATCCTGACTACCAACTTGAGCTGTAATTACACCTTTTGGTTTTAATATTCTCACCAAAGAGTCCATATTTTTTGCTGCAAGATCTATGCAAAACTGGTCATCATTAAGATCGACAAAAATATGATCGTAAGTATCATCAGCAACTGATTTAATACTTTCAAATGCATCTCCCCATACACATTTAACTGAATTTTTTTCTGTAGCTTTTTTTCCAATATCACCAAGATGTTTATTGCAAACATCTACAACTTCTGGATCTAACTCATACCAATCAATAAAATTAAAATTTTTAGAAATACATTCTCTTGCAACTCCACCATCTCCACCTCCAATGATAGCTGCTCTTTCATTATCTTTGTTTAAATTTAAACCTGAACCAACAAATGTAGAACTATATAAATGTTCATCTGTTGCAGCAACTTGAATTTCACCATCTATAAATAATGATTTTCCAAACTGCTCAAGATCTAAAATTTCAATATGTTGACCAACTTTAGATTTAAAATCTTCTAAAACATCATTTACAACATAAGATTTTTGTAAACCTGGAGAGCTATAAATGTCATGATAAAGTGATTTTGTATCTCTATTAAATTCTTTTTTAACAATTCTTGTATGTTCAAATTCTTTCTTAATTATATCAATTGCAACTGATGGACTTACTTTCCCACAAGTAAAAAAATCAAAACTAATAATTCCTTTTTCAGGAAATGTATGAAAACTAATATGGCTTTCTGCTAAAAGAGCCAATATTGTGAAACCTTGTGGTTCAAATTTATATTTAGAAATATTTAATATTGATACTTTTGCAGCTTTTGCAATTTCATGAATTACTTTTTCATAAACAGAAGGATCGTATTCTTTTGTAGTTCCAATGATGTCTAGAGTTATATGTTCTCCAACTTTGGTCATTAGCTATCCTTTTTATAATTTTTAGCTTTGGATAAAACTTTATTCATTTCTGCTATAGAAAGAATTTTAGGCTTACCCAATTTCAGGCTCGTTATATACTGAAGCGATATATTTTCAACCTCTTCAGCTAATTCAAAAGCTTTTGGTAAATTATCTTCAAATGCAATCTGACCGTGATTTGAAATTAAACAGGCTTTTCTACCTTTTAGAGCTCTTAAAATATTTTTAGATAATTCTCTCGTTCCAAAGGTTGCATATTTTGCACATTTAATGTCATGGCCACCAGCCATTGCAACCATGTAATGAAAAGGAGGTATTCCTTTATTATGAGTAGATACAGCAGTTGCATTTGTTGAATGAGCGTGAACAATTGCTTTAGCTTCTTTTTTATTTTTATAAATATCTTGATGAAATTTCCATTCTGAAGAGGGAATACCTTTTTTCTTGTCAAACTTACCGTCTAATGAAACGAAAACTATATCTTTATTTTTTAAAGTTGAGTATTTTTTTCCAGACGGGGTAATTAAAAAACCATTTTTATACCTTACTGAGATATTTCCAGATCTTAAAGCTGATAATTTTTTTGTATTCAACATTTTTGAATATCGGATAATTTCAGAACTTAAATTTTTCATTTAAATAAGTTTTTTAGTCCATCGGTGGAAGCTTTGCATACTCCTCTTTCAGTAATTAATCCACTTACATATTTTGCAGGAGTTACATCAAAAGCTAAATTCATTGCTTTACTTTTTTGTGGGTATATCAAAACTTTCTTAACTTGATTGTTTTCATCAATACCTTCAACATGAGACAATTCCTGAGAATTTCTTTCCTCAATAGGAATGTCTTTTGCATCTTTGATATTCCAATCAATTGTTGAACTTGGAAGTGCAACATAAAAAGGGACTTTGTTATCATGTGCAGCTAAAGCTTTTAGATAAGTTCCAATTTTATTGCATACATCTCCATTGGACAAAGTTCTATCTGTTCCAACAATACACATATCAACTTCGCCTCTTTGCATTAAAATCCCTCCAGTATTATCAGCAATAATTGTATTTGGAATTTCTTCTTCGTTTAGCTCATATGAGGTTAAATTTGCACCTTGGTTTCTTGGTCTTGTTTCATCTACCCAGACATGAACTGGAATTCCTTTTTTATGAGCATGATAAATAGGTGAAGTTGCTGTGCCCCAATTAATTGTTGCTAACCAACCTGCATTACAATGAGTTAAAATATTTACTGTATTTTTTTTGTCATTGTAGATTTCCTCTATTATTTTTAATCCATTAATACCTATATCCTCACAAAACCTCTCATCCTCATCACAAATTTCTTTAGCTTCTTTTAAAGCTATATCTAAAATTTGATCACTATTGATGCCAGATAATTTTTTCATCATACGATCAACTGCCCATTTTAAATTTATAGCAGTAGGTCTTGATTTAATTAATTCTTCTGAACATTTACTTATAAATTCTTGAGAATTGCTCTCATGAATAGCCAAAACTATTCCGTAAGCAGCTGTCGCCCCAATTAAAGGAGCACCTCTAACTTCCATAACTTTGATTGCATTTATTGCATCTTTTACTGATTTAAGATCTTTTATTATAAATTGATGAGGAAGTTTTGTTTGATCAATAATTTTTACTATATTATCTTCATACCATATTGTTCGATACTCTTTTCCTTGAATTCTCATTTATTCAAAACTCTACCTGCAACAGTTTTTAACTTATCAATTGTTTTTTGGGTTCGTTTTTCTGGAGCAGTAATAATTGCTACATCTAAGCAATTATTAGTTGGATCATTTGGATCTATATGATCTTCAAAATTCTCAATTAAGTTTTTAATCATAACCTTTGCTTTTTCAGCATTTCCTAACAAAACTTTTATTACTTGTTGAACATCAACGTTTTCATGATCTTGGTGCCAACAATCAAAATCTGTAACCATTGAAACTGATGCATACCTAATTTCTGCCTCTCTTGCGAGTTTTGCTTCAGGCATATTGGTCATACCAATTACATCTGCTTTCCAAGATCTATATAAATTAGATTCTGCTAATGTTGAAAATTGAGGACCCTCCATAACAACATAGGTTCCATTTCTTTGATATTCTATATTGGATTTTTTAATTGCATCTTCACAAGCATTCATTAGTCCATTAGATGTAGGATGTGCCATCGATACATGGGCAACGATTTCATCATCAAAAAAAGTTTTTACTCTTGCAAAAGTTCTATCAATAAACTGATCAACAATAACAAATTTTCCAGGTGGCAAATCTTCTTTCAAAGATCCTACGGCTGAAACTGAAACAATATCAGTAACACCTAACTGTTTTAACGCATCGATATTTGCTCTAAAATTTATATTAGAAGGAGAAACAAAATGCCCTCTTCCATGTCTTGGCAAAAAATAAACTTCTTTATTATTATAATTGGTTTTTAATATTTGATCAGATGGTTTGCCCCAAGGTGTATCAATTTGTAATAATTCTCTGTCAGTAAATTCTTCAACATCATAAAGACCACTTCCACCAATTATTGCTAATTTATTTGTTGTCATAATTTAAAATATATTTATTTATAATTGAGTATTATGAATTTAAAAGATCATATTAGATCAATTCCTGATTATCCTAAAAAAGGTATTCTATTTAGGGATATAACCACTCTAATTAAAAACGAGGAAGCTTTTGCTGAAACAATTAATCAAATTATTGAAAGATCTAAAAAATACAAAATTGATAAAATTGCTGCAATAGAATCAAGAGGTTTCGTGTTTGCCTCTGCTGTTTCTTATATACTTAAAAAACCTTTTATAATGTTGAGAAAAAAAAATAAATTACCTGCTGAAGTACATTCAGTAGATTTTGAATTAGAGTATGGCACTGCAACTATTGAGGTTCATAAAGACTCTATTTTAAAAGATGAATCTGTTTTAATAATTGATGACTTAATTGCAACAGGTGGTACCGCAGAAGCTGCCGCTAAATTGATTGAAATGTGTGATGCAAAAGTAGCTGCATTTGTTTTTGTTATTAATTTATTTGATTTAGGTGGATCAGATAACTTAGTTAATAAAAACTATAAAGTTGAAAATTTAATTGAATTTCCAGGTCATTAAATGGTAGCGGGAAGTGGGATCGAACCACTGACCTCGGGCTTATGAGTCCCGCGCTCTAACCAACTGAGCTACCCCGCCATAAAGTGAAAGATTTATACTACATTTATTATCTCTTTCAACTATAAGTAAATTTCCTATGAAAAAAAAAATTACCTTTCTATTTATCAGCCACTTTTTCTTTTTAATAATCGGCTTTGCCTTAGGTGTATATTTTCTACCTATTTTAACTGCACCAGAGTCAGTGGAAATAAGTAAAATTAATGAGTATGAAAATAAATCTCAATATCAAACTGAGTTTGTAAGAGATTTAAGAGGGAGTGATCCGTTTCACTGGGGAGAAGCAAAAGTTACAATTTCAAATACAAAAATTACAGTTAATGGCGCAATTGCACCGGGGCCTGATTATAAACTTTATCTAACAAATGAATTTACACAGCATGAAGATGAATTTTTACCAATTAAAGATGAAGCTAAATATGTTGCAGAAGTTAAAAGTTTTGAAAACTTTGTTGTTGATATTCCATCAAATGTAGATGTAAGTAAATTCAATACTGTAGTTATTTGGTGTGAAAGCTTCAGTGAATTTATAACTGCAGCTAAATACCAATAATTTTTTTAATTAACTATTTTTAAAATTAGTTTGCTTTAATGGTTTAAAGATAATTTCAGCAGAATATTTAATTTTCTCTATTTCTATTGAAATATTTCCATTTAGAAGTTCTTCATCTGAGTAGTCATTATTTATATAACCAAATGCTAGATTTTTTTTAAAGTTGAAAGAATAATTACCTGATGTAGTTCTTCCTACGATTTTATCATCTTTATAAATTGGTTCATCGTGAAGCATAAGAGGTTTTCCAGGTTTATTATTTTTAAGAACAAACATAGCAAATTTCCTATCAATTTTTTTATCTTTTATTTTTTCCAGTGCTTCTCTTCCTATAAAATTAAAATCTTTTTTATAACTAATTGTAAAATTAAGACCCGCTTGATATTGATTTTCTTCAGGTGATATATCATGACCCCAATGTAAAAAACCACTTTCCATTCTCATTGTGTCTAATGCATGCATTCCACAATTAGATAAATTATATTTTTTACCTTTTTCTATTAATTTCTCATATATATTTTTAGAGTCAGAATTTTTAACATAAAGCTCATAACCCAACTCTCCGACATAAGATAATCTCTGGGTCCATATTTTAGTTCCGTCAATTTCAATATATTTTGAATTTGCAAACTTAAAATTTTCATTGCTAAAATCGTCTGAGCTTAAATCTTGCATTAAAAATCTACTCTTTGGACCAAATATTCCAAACACACAATAATCATCGGTAACGTCAGTTAATTCTACACCTTCTGATAGATGCTTCTTGATATGAAATTTATCTCTTTCTCTTGTTGCTGCAGAACTAATAATTCTAAAATGATTTTGATCTATACAAACTACTGTAAGATCTGTCTCTATTCCTCCATCTTTATTAAGCATATGAGTATAAGTACATTTTCCAGGTTCTTGCTTTATATTTGCTGTACAAATTCTCTGAAGATCTTCATAAGCTTTATCAGATTTAATTTCGAATTTAGAAAAAGGAGACAAATCATATAGACCAACATTTGTTAGTGTGTTGTTGGTTTCGTATTCAACTGATGGATACCAGTTTTGATAATTATAACTATATTCATACTCAGCTTTTTCTCCATCAAGAGCAAACCACATTGGTCTTTCGTATCCAGCAGAAACTCCAAAGCATGCACCAAAACTTTTTAATTCATTGTGGTAAGGTAATTTTTTTACATTTCTTGATGTTTTATATTGTTTATAAGGCCAATGCATTCCATACAAATCCCCAAGAGATTCAGTGATACGATCTTTAATAAAACCTAATTCTGAATGAAACTTTTGAAATCTCTTTATATCGTAATTAAAAATATCTTCATTGATATGACCAGTCATTAACCATTCTGCAGTTACTTTTCCAACTCCGCCCCCACTACCAATACCAATGCTATTCAAACCACAGCTAACAAATAAATTTTTAACTTCAGGAACTTCACCCAATAAAGAATTAGTATCAGGCGTAAAAGATTCTGGTCCTGAAAAAAACTTTCTAATTCCAGCTTGTTCTAAAACTGGAAATCGTTTCATGGATTTTTCTAAATAAGGTTCAAAATGATCAAAATTTTCTGGAAATTCACCAAATGAAAAATCTTCAGGAACTTTATTAGTATCTTTAAATGCAGGGATTGATTTACCTTCAAATATTCCAATTAAAAGTTTTCCAGCATCTTCTTTGATATAAGTACTGCTGTCAAAATCTCTTATTACAGGTAATGTTGGTGAAAGATTTTCAATTGGTTCTGTAATTACATAAAAATGTTCTGCAGGATATAAAGGAATACTAACTCCTATTTTTTCTCCAATTTGTCTAGACCACATGCCTGTTGCAAGGACCACATATTCACATTCAATATCTTGCCCATTAACTCTAACACCACTAACTCTACCATTTTTAGTTAATATTGTTTCAACAGGTGATTGCTCAAATAATTTTGCTCCACCTAATCTTGCACCTTTTGCTAACATGTGTGTAACACCACTTGGATCAGCTGCACCATCACCAGGCATTAACACTCCGCCTTTTAAATCCTCTGTGTACATGATTGGATAATTTTTCTTTATCTGATCTTTATCTAAAATCTTAATATCAACATCATACAATTGAGCAGTAGTTGCTTGTCTTTGAAGTTCTTGCCATCTAGCATCTGTTTGAGCAATAGATAAAGCTCCATTAATTCTTAAACCTGCAGAATGATCAACTTCTTTTTCTAATTTTTTATAAAGATCTAAAGTATATTTTCTAATTTTTGTAACAGCGGCTGTTGGACCTAATTGACTGACTAGTCCTGCTGCATGCCAAGTTGTACCTGATGTTAATTGATCTCTTTCTAAAAGAACAACATCTTTCCAACCAAATTTTGTTAAGTGATAAGCAACAGAGCAACCAATAACTCCACCTCCAACAACAACTACCTTTGTGCTAGAAGGATACTTTTTTTCCATTACTAATGTTTGACAGCTTCTCCTGGATCTACAAAGTTGTGGCCAAATACATCTGCAACTGCCTTATAAGTAACCATTCCTTTATGAACATTTAATCCAGCTAAAAAGTTTTTATCTTCACTTAATGCTTTTTGATAACCATTGTTAGCAAGTTTAACTAGATAAGGTAACGTTGCATTATTTAATGCTAATGTTGAAGTTCTTGGAACTCCACCCGGCATATTTGCTACACAATAATGAACAACGTCATCAACAATATAAGTTGGTTCGCCGTGAGTAGTTGGTTTACTTGTTTCAACACATCCACCCTGGTCAATTGCAACATCAACAATCACAGAACCCCTCTTCATACTTTTGATCATGTCTTTTGTAACTAATTTTGGTGCTTCAGCACCTGGAATTAAAACTCCACCAACCAATAAGTCTGCTTCAGAAACTAATTTTGGAAGATCAATTTTGTCACTTTGCTCAGGAATAATTTTGTCACCAAACATCTCTACTAATTGTTTTAATCTAGCCTCTGATTTATCAACGATATGAACTTTAGCTTGCATACCTGTTGCAATTACTGCAGCGTTTTCACCTACAACACCACCGCCTAAAATTACAACAGTTCCACCAGTTACACCTGGAGCACCACCTAACAAAAGTCCTCTTCCACTTTGATTTTTTTCTAAACAGTGAGCACCTGCTTGAACAGACATTCTACCAGCTACTGCGCTCATCGGAGCTAATAATGGTAATCTACCATTATCATCTGTTACTGTCTCATAAGCAATGTTAACACTTTTTGATTTAATTAATCCTTCAGTTAATTCTTTCGCTGCAGCTAAGTGAAGATATGTGTAAACAATTTGATTTTCTCTAATCATATCAACCTCAACTTTTTGAGGCTCTTTAACCTTAACAATTATGTCTGCATCATTAAAAATATCAGCTGCAGTGCTTGCTATTTTTGCACCTGCATTTGTATATTGATCATTTTCAAATCCAGCTTCAAAACCACCATTGTTTTCAATAATAACTTCGTGACCTTCTGAAACCAAAGTCTTAACACTATCTGGTGTTAGCCCTATTCTGTTTTCTTGTGGTTTTATCTCTTTAGGTACGCCTATCTTCATAAGCACTCTCCATGTCTTTTAAAAAACTAATTAGTTCTTTTGGTTTTTTTGATAGTTCGTAATACCTGTTCTAAGTTTATCAATGATCTCATCTATATGTTTTTCTTCACATATAAATTGAGGAGCGATAATTAAACAGTCACCAGTTGCTTTAAAGTTCACACCTGCTTCATAACAAGCTTTAAAACATTCATAACCTGCTTTACCTGGTTTAGTATTCATTTTCATATCAATACCACCCATCATTCCATAACCTCTTATATTTTCAACAGACTCTAAGTCTTGAAGAGAGAACAATCCTTTTTGGAAATAAGGTGCTAAATTTTTTGCTCTGTTAAAGATATCTTCTTTTTCAAAAATATCTTGAACAGCTAATCCTGCTGCTACTGCAACTGGAATTCCTGAATAAGTATAACCATGAAATAATTCAACAGATCCCATTGGTGAAGCATCCATTACTGCATCATAAATTTCATCTTTACATGCAACTACTCCCATAGGGACAACTCCGTTAGTTGTTGCTTTAGCCATAGTCATTAAATCTGGAGTAACACCAAATTCATGACTTGCAAAAGAAGATCCCGTTCTTCCCCAACCTGTAATTACTTCGTCAAATATTAAAAGAATTCCATGCTTGTCACAGATCTCTCTTAATCTTTGTAAATATCCTTTTGGTGGAACTAAAGTTCCAGTAGATCCAGCAATTGGTTCTACAATACAAGCCGCGATATTTTCTGGTCCAAAGTTACTTGCAATTCTTTCTAGATCATCTGCAAGATCTCCTCCTGTTTCAGGTTGACCACTAACAAATTTATGTTCTGGTAAATGTGTGTGTCTCATATGTTGAACACCTGGCATCAAGATACTTGCAAATGTTTTAACATTATTGATCATTCCACCAACTGAAACACATCCAATGTTCATTCCGTGATAACCTCTTTCACGTCCTACAAATCTAAATCTATGAGCATTTCCTTTTGCTCTATGATAAGCAATTGCAATTTTAATTGCAGTCTCAACAGCAGTTGAACCACAAATAGTAAAAAACATTTTGTTTAAATCACCTGGAGTGTGTTTTGAAATTTTTGTAGCTAATTCAAATGAACCACCAAAACCTTGTTGGAAAGGCTGCGCGTAATCTAAAGTCTCTAATTGTTTAGTAACTGCTTCTGTAATTTCTCTTCTTCCATGTCCTAATGGATTACAAAATAATCCTGAGCTCGCATCAATTTGTGTTTTTCCATGGTGAGTTTTTAAATAAACTCCTTTTGCTTCAGTAATTAATCTTGGGTTTGCTTTAAAATCTTTATTCGATGTAAACGGCATCCAATGTTCATTTAATGAATTTGGAACTGAAGTTCTTGTCTCTGAGCTCATAAATTTTTTTTCTCTCTTTATTAACTGTTATAAATATTTCCAACTATTAGACTAAATCAATTAGTTTGCTAGAAATATTTTGAGCACCCAAAATGATGCGTCATATGTATACAACTTTTAATTGAACCTATCTTTTTGTTTTACAACCGCTCTAAATTGAATTTAAATAAGGTTAATTTAATTAAATTAACATAGGGGAATAAATGAAAAAAATACTAAGTTTTATTCTAGGATCTATTTTTGCTCTTAACCTTTCAATTTCAGTTGCAAACTCTGCAGCTACTGAAGTTAGAGTTGCATACTTTCTAGAATGGCCAAGTCCAAATCTAGAGGACATGCAGAAGAAAAATTTTGCAAAAGCTCTTGGTGTACCAGTTAAGTGGACAAACTTCACTAACGGTGGAGCTATGACTGATGCAATGTTAGCAGGAGATATTGATATTTCTTACTCACAAGGTTTAGTACCCTTCATCAATGCTGTAAAATCAAATGCACCACTTAAGTTAGTGGATATTGCTATGGAATACGGAATGGGTGGAACTACTTGTGTAACATCAAATGCATCTGGAATTACAAAAGCTAACGCTACTGAATTAGAAGGTAAAAAAGTTGCTGTTCCACTTGGAACAATGGCTGAATACGTTTTTGACGAAAGTATGAAAGTTGTTGGTGCTGACAGAAGTAAAATGGATATTATTCAAATGGACCCTGAAGAAGGTGCTGCTGCATTAGTAAGCGGTGATGTTGTAATGGCATGTTTATTTGGTGGTAACTCTATTAAAGCAGCAACTGCAGTTGGTTCAAGATTATTAACTGTAGATGAAGCAAGAGCAGCTGGTATCTTAGGTATAGATATCACATCTGTTACAGATAAATTCATGAAAGAAAATCCAGGAATGCTAAGAACTTTCATCGAAGTAACTCACGAAGCAAACGACAGATACAGATCAGGTAAATCTGATATGAATGCTATGTCAAAAGCTTCTGAAATGACTGTTGCTGACATGAAAGAAACTTTAAGTGGATTTAAATTCTTAACTCCAGAAGAAACTAAAGCTTCTATGGAGAGCGGAAACCTAGATGGGTTCTTAAAAGGAATGGGAACTCCAGCTGGTAACGTAGACACAAGTTTCTTACCTTTATAATTTTAAAGGTTTAAGACTTTTTAAATAGGCGCTAATTTAAAAAATTAGTGCCTATTTTTTTAAAAAATTTCTAATATAAGGGCGCTATGAGTGATCTTGTTTCTCAAAATCTAAATATGATTTTTAAAACTCCAAAAGGAGAAACAGTTCATGCATTAAAAGATGTTAGCTTTACTCTAAAAAAAGGAGAACTACTTACTGTTCTTGGCCCATCTGGTTGTGGAAAAACAACTTTATTAAATATCACTGCTGGATTTTTAAGACCGACTTCGGGAAAAATTACTTTAAATAATAATGAAATAGATGGACCTGGTGTTGAAAGAGGAATGGTCTTTCAACAAGGTGCTTTGTTTGAATGGTTAACAGTTGCAGAAAACGTAAACTTTGGTCTTCGTATGAAAAGTGAAGATCCAGAAGTTACAGCAAAAAAAGTTGAAGAATGGTTAGATATAGTTGGGTTAAAAGGATTTGGTAACACTCCTACTTATCAATTATCAGGTGGTATGCAGCAAAGAGTTGCTCTTGCAAGATGTTTAATAAATGATCCTGATTTAATTTTAATGGATGAGCCATTAGGTGCTTTAGATGCATTAACAAGAGAAAAGATGCAGTCTTTGGTTTTAAAAATTTGGAAAGAAACAGGAAAAACAATTATTTTAATTACTCATTCTGTTGAGGAAGCTCTTTTACTTGGTGAAAGATTATATGTAATGGCTCCAAGACCTGGGAGAATACATAAAGAATATAATCTTCCATTTGCAGAAATGGGTCTTACTCAAGATTTAAGAGAAATTAAAAAAAATAAAGAATTTTCATCTACTAGAGAAGAAATTTTATCCATGATCTGGAATATGGAAGAAGAAATAATGGGGAAAGATAATTAATGTTAACCCAATTTGTAACAATATTAATTATCGTTTCTGTCATTGGCTGTATTCTTTATGGAAGAAGATTAATCAGAACTGAAAAAGTAGATGCTGTTTTTGGTAATCCAGAAAGAGCTAAAGGTGGAACGCACTGGGTAATTGTTGGAAGTAGTGCAATCTTAATGCTCTGGCTTTATTATTCATGGGATATTGCAAAAGGTTTTTATCCAAAATCAGCAAATGAATTATGTCAGGTTGCTAAAATTAATGAGTCGTTATTAGGTTTAAAATATCAGTTCCCTATTGAAGAAAGAGAGTTCAAAAGTACATCCATTATTAAAATTGAAAATAAAAATCTTGTAAAAATTGCAAATGAAATAAATGGATCTCCAGATCTAAATGATCAACAAAAAACAATTCTTGTAAGCTACATTGATAGAACTTCTAAATTAATTCCACTGTTAACAAGTGAAGAATTAATGGAAATGGATACTAAAATTAAACTTCAAGAAATAACAGAAGAAATAAAACTTCTAAGTTCTAATTTTCAAAAGAAAGATTATCCCTTTGAAACAGATGTTCAAAAAGTGGAGAGACAAAAACTTATTGATGAACAAGGTGGCTGGGGAATTACTACAATAGATTCTGGAAGCGGTTCTATTGAAAATACAATTGAAATACCAACTGCCCCTCAAACGAATAAAGGTTTAAAATTTCATGCAGCTGCAGCAGAATTAAAAAAAATTGATGACAAGTTTTTTAAATTAAAAAATCATAATCCACCTTTCAAAAGCTCAATTAAACAGCTTAAAGATGACATTAAAGCTTACAGAAAAGGTTTAGATGATAGTGAAGAGATAGCATCTGACTATGCAAAAAATATAGTTAAAATTGCAAGAAGAATAGAATTTGCAAGTATCTACCCTCCTAATGCATTAAATGAAATGCAAGCAGCAATCATAGAATTTGATGAGTTACAAAATAAAGAACAAGCTGGATTAAGATTAATCGATATACTTTTATTTCCTGCTGGAACAATTGTAGCAAGTGGACCTACTTGTTCGGAACAAGGTTCTGGTAGATGGCTACCTAAACCATCTGATACTTTTAATAAGTTTGTATTGATGTCTAAACCAAGTGTTGGATACAAAAATGTTCCTCTTTTATGGATTGAAATGGTTGATGTTAGTAAAATGATTGGCTTCATTTTACCAGATTGGATAGCTGATATTTTGCCTGGCGAATATCCGGTTCATACAAAAGATGGAATAGTTAAAGAGAACTTTAAAAGCAATGTTTTAAAAGTTGTTACTGGTGACTTTAAATTATTCAAAGTTCCTGTTCCATACGGACATATCTGGGACTCTTTTATGAGGGTATTTTTAGGATTAGTGTTCGGAATTATTATTGGTGTTCCACTAGGATTATTTATGGGACTTAATAGATTTGCAAAAGGTTTCTTTGATCCATTAATTGAACTTTATAGACCGGTTCCACCACTTGCTTGGGCTCCATTAATTATTTCTGTACTTGGAATTGATAACTCTGGAAAAATATTTTTATTATTTATGGTCTCTTTATCTATTATGATTATTTCAGCAAGAGCTGGAGCATCAGGAACTCAATTATCAAAAATTCATGCTGCTCACTCATTAGGAGCTACAAAAAAACAAATATTAAGATATGTAATTTTCCCAAATTCTCTTCCAGAAATTTTAACTGGAATAAGAGTTGCAGTTGGTATGTGTTGGGGAACATTGGTTGCAGCAGAATTTTTAGCTGGAACAACTGGTATTGGTTTCGTTGAAAACGTTGCTAAAAAATACTTCCAGTATGAAGTTATTTGGATAACGATATTTATTATGGGTCTTCTTGGTTTATTGTTCGATGTTACTTTAAGAAAAATAATCGATAAAACTATTCCATGGCGTGGAAAAGGATAAATGAAAACGCCATTATTAAAAAATCAAGTAATTAAAATTTTTCAAAAATTTGGTTTAAGTAGAGATCATGCTTTAATTTCTGCTAATGCTTTAATTAATGCAGAACTAGTTGGTGCTTATGGTCATGGTTTATCTAGACTTAAAATGTATTGTGATAGGATTTCTAAAAAAGTAATTAATCCAAAACCAAAAATTAAAATTAAGAAAATTTCATCTTCTATTTCTCATATTGATGCAAATAACAGTATTGGATTTGTAGCTGCTGATCTTGGAATAAAAACTGCAATTAAACATGCACAAAAAACTGGAATAGGTATGGTTGCAGTAAAAAATAGTGGTCACTATGGTTTGTCAGGTTATTACGCAGAACAAGCTGTTAAGAAAAATTTAATAGCAATGATTTATACAAATGCTCCTCCAGCAGTTGCTCCTCATGGTGCATTAAAAACTTTATTTGGAACTAACCCAATTTGTTTTGGAACCCCTACTGGTTCTAAAGTTCCTTTTATTTTAGATACATCAATCTCAATGATTAACAGAGGAAAAATTAGAGTTGCTGCAAGAAACAATCAAACAATTCCAGCTGGTGTAGCATTAGATAAATTTGGAAAACCAACTACTGATGCTAAAAAAGCATTAGCAGGAGTTCAATTGCCTATTGCTGGATTTAGAGGTTCGGGACTTGCTTGGATGGTTGATATTTTAAGTGGTGTGCTAACTGGAGGAAATCATGCTGGTCGAGTTAAAGATCCTTTTGATGATTTTTCAGGACCACAAAATATTGGACATTTGTTTATAACGTTTAAAGCAAACTTATTTCAAAAAAATTATAATCAAAGAATTAAAGACAATATTAAAACAATTAAAAAACTACCTAAAATTAAAGGTGTTAAAGAAATAATGTATCCAGGACAAAACAAGTTTAATCGTTACAAACAAAATCTCAAAAAAGAAATCAACATTCCAGATATTATTAAAAAAGATTTAGAAACTTTAATAAGTTAAAAAAGTTAGAACTCCTAAACAAGCAACAACAGAAGAAACAATAATTGTTCTTTTAACTTTTTCCTTTTTTTTCTCTTCAAGAAGTCTTTGCTTTAGAACATCCACATTCACTCTTTGTGGAGCTTCAATATTTTGAGGGGGGTTCTCAATTTCAACGGATGTTCTATTTAAGCTTTCTGTACTCATAATTTTTAAATACAAAATCATTTAATCATTAATAGTTACATTATTACATATTAGGAATGTCCAAAATGGGTTGACTCTTATTTATGTATTGTCCATATTGGGTTTTTTTTAAATCATGAGCACACTACCGAGCATATCTGACGCACTAGATGAAAAAATGGTTACTTCAGTAATCAATAAAAAATTTAATAATTTCGTTCCAGCTTTTTATAAATTTGTATCTGAATGGATAATTAATGCTTATTCCAATTTCAAAGATATAGAAATGTATATGGTCTTAATCTATTTAGTTAATAATGATTTTAAATTCTATAGAAAAAATGGAATTCAGGTCGATTACAACACCTTTTATAAAGACAAAACTTTAGAAATCGAAGAAATTAAAATTATTGAAATTTCTAGAGATCTTCAAATCCCAAAAGAAAGTGTAAGAAGAAAGATTATTTATTTAGAAAAAATAGGCGTAATAAAACGAACAAGGAAGAAAATTTTTATTGATAGATCTGCTTATGAAACAGTGCAGCCAATATCTGCATTAAAAAATTTATCGTATTTAATATCTATTTCTTCAAAAATTTTAAAACAAGAAAATCAAATTACAAACTCTCTTTCCTCAACAGAAATATCAGATGGTATTAAGAAACATTTTTCTTTTTGTTGGTACGAATTTTATAAATTTATTTTTTCTTACTATTTTCGATGGAGGAAAGAATTCGGTGATTTAGAAACATTATGTATAGGCTTACTTTTAATAGCTAATGCATCATCAAATAAAGATTTAGTTATTCAAGATATAGATATTGAAAAATGGAGAAAAAGAATATCTTTTGCAGACAAAGTTGGTTTGAATTCTATGTCTATATCAGACATTACGGGTATCCCAAGACCAACTGTTGTTCGAAAAGTAAATTTTTTAATTAAAAAGGGTTATGCTAAAATAGATCAAAAAAAATTAATTTCACTTAGTATTGAAAAAAAAGTTTTTTCAAAAACCCAAAAAATACAAGAAAAAACAATCCAAGAGATTTCAGAACTAATTTATAGAATTTTAAATAAAACTACAATTAACTAGATCTTCTTAAAATATATATAAAAATAAATCCCGTAATATACATGACTAAAGCATAAGCAGCTGTTGGTATCATGTAAGCAACATCATTAAAAATTTGAGATGCAACAAATACTGCTAAAGTTCCATTTTGAAGGCCGCACTCTAAAGAAATGCATTTTCTCTGAGCAACTCCAGTTGCAAAAGCTTTAGCTATATAAAAAGCTAAAATCATCATCACTATATTTAAAATTAAAACCGCTATTCCAGCTTGAGCTAAATAATTAAAAATATTTTCTCTTTCTTCAACCCATATTGCTGCAAATACAATAACAAATAATAAACTAGTAGTTCTATTGACAATGTTAATATTTGAAGAGATAAAATTTTCTGCAAAACCTCTTATAACCATTCCTATAATAACTGGAACAGTTACAGCCAGAGCCATTTTAAGTGCAATCCCAGTCATGGTAATCTCTGTCGACATTTCAGTAACCCCTAGCATTCCAGCTGAAGTAAAAACTATAAATGGAACTGAAATAATACTAATTAAACTTCCAACAGCTGTTAAGGAAATTGATAAAGCTACATCTCCATCTGCAAACTTTGTAAGAACATTTGATGTAACACCTCCTGGTGCTGCAGCTATAATCATTAAACCTAGAGCGATTTCAATTGGTAATCTTAAAATTAGAACCAATATGTAAGCTACAATTGGTAAAAGAATTAATTGACAAGTTATTCCAATTAAAAAATCTTTTGGATTTCTAATTACTCTCGTAAAATCTTTTACAGATAAACCAAGTCCTAGGCCAAGCATTATCAATGCTAAAGCTAGTGGTGCTATTTTAGTTACAATCTCCAAATATCTACTCTCTCAATGAAATTTTTATATCATACATCTGATATGGATAACTAAAAAAAAAAAATTAAACCTGAAAGTGTATTTTGTAATAAAACAGTAACAATTAAATTAAAATCATAATAACTTTCTCGTTAATATAACTTTAGAGAGGATATTATGAACAAACTATTAAAAATAGCATCTATTGTCCTTCTTTTTTCATTAACGATGTTTGGCATAACAAACAAAGCTTCTGCTGCAAAGTTAACTTTATATTGCAGTGTTGAAATTGATGTTTGTGAAATGCTTGAACAAGCTTATGAAAAAGAAACAGGCACAAAAGTTGCAATGACAAGAGCAAGTAGTGGAGAAACTTTTGCAAAAATTAAAGCAGAAGCTTCTAATCCAAAAGGTGATGTTTGGTTTGGTGGAACAGGTGATCCACACTTAACAGCTGCTCAGGAAAATTTAACTGAAAAATATAAATCAAAACACTTTGATGATTTATTGCCAGCAGCACAAAACCAAGCAAAAAATGCTGACTATAAATCTGTAGGGATTTATGTTGGTGCATTAGGTTTTGGATACAACAAAGATCTTTTAGCAAAAAAAGGTCTTCCAGCTCCTAAATCATGGATGGACTTAACAAAGCCTATTTACAAAGGTGAAATCCAAGTAGCTAATCCAAATTCATCTGGAACTGCTTACACAACTTTAGCTACAATTCTTCAAATTTTTGGAGAAGATAAAGGTTGGGATTTCATGAAGAAACTTCATGCAAATATAAACACTTATACTAAATCTGGTTCTGCTCCAATTAAAGCTACTGGAAGAGCTGAAAACTTAATTGGTATTTGTTTCCAACACGATGGTGTGAAACAAACTAAGAAAGGTTTACCTGTAGTAACTGTTTCTCCTGAAGAAGGAACTGGTTATGAAGTTGGATCAATGAGTATTATTGCTGGTGCAAGAAATATGAAGGAAGCTAAAAAGTTTTATGACTGGGCATTAAGTCCTGCAATACAAACTATGGTGTTCACTTCAGGAAAATCTTTGCAAGTACCATCTAATACTAAAGCAAAAGCTGATCCTGATGCTCCAGATTTATCAACTATAAACTTGATTGATTACAATTTTAAAGTTTATGGAGATAAAGCAACAAGAGCGAGTCTGTTATCTAAGTGGGATAAAGACGTATCTGTAATTCCTAGATAATTTTAGGAATTAATGAGAGGGCTCGTCATTTGCTGGATACTAATTGGTGGAACAGGTTTCTTTCTCTTTCCATGGTATGTAACAGGTGACGGGTTTTTCTCAATCAATTGGATTTTAGAGTATTCTTTAGAAGATTACGGATCTGCCCTACCTCAAGTTTTTATAAATAAAAAATATTGGTTATTCCCATTAATCTTTCCATTATTTTTACCTTTAACCACAATTAAATTAAATCAAACTAATCCTCTGTATTCAAAAATATTTTTGTACTCAGGTTTATTTGGTTTCTTTTATTTTTTCTTACAAGGTTTTGCTGTTGGGATCAGAGGGTGGAATTATGAAATATTCCAATCAATTTTTGGAGATGTAGAAAATCAATATGGAATGGGTTCAGGTGCAGTACTAACATGTTGTGCTTTTATATTTTATATTACTCACGGCCTTGCATCTCGTGGCTGGTTAAATGGAGATAATTTTATTGTAGGAAGTATTGGAAGTATAATTATTTTAGTATCTACTTTTGTTTTTTTTCCAATATTTAGAATGTTTGGTGTAGCCTTTAAAGGAACTGAAGGTGGTTACGAAATTAGTAATTTTTCAGATAAGATTTTTAACAAAGGGATATGGGGATTAGATTGTTTATATAGTGATTATGCTTGTGGTGTTTTCTGGAACACTATTACCATGGGTACACTTACAGCTTTTTCATCGACAATTTTAGGTTTAGGTTTTGCTCTTTTAATTGCAAGAACCAGTTTTAAATTTAAAAAAACAGTTAGAATATTATCTGTTTTACCAATCATTACCCCTCCATTTGTAATTGGTTTAGCTATCATAATTTTATTTGGAAGAACTGGTGTTGTAAGTTCGTTTCTTGAATGGGGATTTGATATCGAACCTTCAAGGTGGATTTATGGATTACCAGGGATTTGGTTTGCACAAACTCTTGCTTTCACGCCTATTGCATTTCTAGTTTTAATTGGTGTTGTAGAAAGTGTCAGCCCATCAATGGAAGAGGCATCACAAACATTAAGGGCTTCAAAGTGGCAAGTTTTTAAAACTGTTACATTACCTTTAATGAGGCCAGGAATAGCCAATGCATTTTTACTTGGGTTTATTGAAAGTTTAGCAGACTTTGGAAACCCGTTAGTGCTTGGAGCCGAGTATGATGTTTTATCTACTGAAATATTTTTTGCAATTGTTGGTGCACAATATGATGAAACTAAAGCAGCAATACTTGCTATGATTTTATTGTCTGTTGTCTTAGTTGTATTTTATCTTCAAAATCAGTGGTTAGGAAAAAAATCTTATATTTCAATTTCAGGTAAAGGAGATAGTGGTGTTCATCCTGAGCTACCGAATAAAACAAAATGGGTCATTTATTCAACAGTGCTTCCATGGGCTTTACTAACTTTTATTATCTACGTCATGATTATGTTTGGTGGATTTGTGGAGATGTGGGGCATTGATCATAGCTTTACTTTAAAACATTACATTGAAGCCTTCAGTGTTGAGTGGGTAGAAGATAGAGGATTTTTATGGACTGGAACTGCGTGGAATTCATTTAATACAACATTTACAATTGCTTTAATTTCATCTTTACCAACTGCTGCAATAGGAATTTTAACTGCCTATCTTTTAACAAGACATAGATTTAAAGGAAAAAATGCTTTTGAATTTGGTACCATGTTAAGTTTTGCAATACCTGGAAGTGTTATTGGTGTTAGTTATGTTTTTGCTTTTAACGTTCCACCTTTGGAACTAACAGGAACAGGAATTATTTTAGTAATTGCATTTGTATTTAGAAATATGCCAGTTGGTGTAAGAGCTGGAATAGCCGCCATGAACCAACTTGATCCTCATTTAGATGAAGCTTCTTCAACTTTAAATGCATCAAGTGCTCAAACTTTTAGAAATATAATTCTTCCATTGCTTAAACCAGCAATTACTGCTTCATTAGTATTTAGTTTTGTAAGAGCAATGACAGCAATTAGTGCTGTTATATTCTTAGTCAGTGCAAATTACGATCTAGCAGTATCTTATATTTTAGGAAGATTAGAAAATAATGACTACGGTTTAGCGATAGTATATTCATCTGCTTTAATTGTAGTAATGTTGTTTACAATTATGTTAATGCAATTAATAATAGGAAAACGTAAACTAGGAAGAAGAGATCAAAACTCATCAATTTTACAAGGAATTTAGATAATGAAAAAAGCTGAAGTGAAGTTTGAAAATATTACAAAGAAATTTAATGAAACTACAGCTGTTGATAATGTTAGTTGTAAATTTGAAGCTGGAACTTTGACAACGTTACTTGGTCCATCTGGATGTGGGAAAACAACTTCACTAAGGATTATTGCAGGTCTTGAAAGAGCTACAAGTGGAAAAATTTTAGTTGATGATGAGGACGTAACATTGCTACCTGCAACAGATAGAGATGTGTCTATGGTATTTCAATCTTACGCTTTGTTTCCACACATGAGTGTACTGGAAAATGTTTCTTATGGCTTAAAAATGATCAATGTAAATAAAGAAGAATACGTTCAAAAATCATTAGAAACATTAAAACTAGTAAACCTTGAAGGATATGAAAATAGAATGCCTTCAGAATTATCTGGAGGACAACAACAAAGGGTTGCTGTTGCAAGAGCGATTGTATTGGAACCAAAAGTGCTTCTGTTTGATGAGCCTCTTTCAAACTTGGATGCAAAATTAAGAAGACAGGTGAGAGAAGATATTAGAGAAATACAACAAAAGTTAGGAGTAACAACTATTTACGTAACACATGATCAAGAAGAAGCTTTAGCTATCTCAGACAAAGTAATCGTAATGAACAATGCAGTAATTGCTCAAGAAGGCAGTCCAAAAGATCTTTATAATTTTCCTAGAAACAAATTTGTTGCAAACTTTATTGGTGATGCAAATGTTGTGAAAGCCGAGGTTATAAATAAAAATTCAAATTCATATGATATCAAAATAGCTGAAATGAATATCAAAATTCAAAGTGACAACGAGTTAAATGGAGATATTTCTGTTGCCTTAAGACCAGAAAAAATATCAATTGATAGAAATAAAGGGGATAACTGTATTCATGCTACTGTAAATAATGCATCTTTTGTGGGCAGTAGTTATCAATACATTTTAAATTCTAAAGTTGGGAAATTATATGTTGTATCAGGTGATACAAATGACATTTTTAAAGTTGGAGAAGAAGTTTTCTTGAGTATAAATGAGCAAGAAGTAAAAATTCTTAACGACTAAAATTATGCTTTCAAATAAAGAAATTGTCTGTCCAAATAAACTGTTAGATATAGCTCACAGTAAAAAAGGAGTAAGAGTTGCAGTTGTAAATGCTGGCAAACCCCTACCCATGCTGTCCGTTCAAGATGCTGTAAATGAAAATCTAATTGAACCAGTTTTTATTGGTCATGATGTTGAAATACAAAAATGTGCTGAGGATCTTGGTTGGGATATTTCAAAATATGAACTTATCCATGAGCCAGTTGAAAACAATACGGCAAAAATTGCTGCTAAACTTGCAAGTGAAGGTAAAGTTAAAATAATTGTTAAAGGACATATTCATACTGATGTTCTTATGAAAGAAGTTTTAAAGCGAGAGTACAACTTATTGGGTAAAACTAGATTAAGTCATATCTGGCATATGACTATTGGAAAAGATGATAAGCCATTAATAATAACTGATGGTGCTTTAAATGTTTTGCCAAATGTTAAAACCAAAATGCATATTCTCAAAAATGTAATAAATTTTTCAAATCGTATAGGAATTGAAAGACCAAAAGTTTCTGTATTATCTGCAACTGAAGAAGTTTTGGATAGTGTACCAAGTTCAATTGAAGCAGCCGAAATAACAAAACTCGCAAAAGAAGAAAATTTGAACGCAGATGTCTTTGGACCTTTAGCATTTGATAATAGTATTTCTAAAAAATCTGCTGGTATTAAAGGCATTAAAAATTTAGTTGCAGGAGAAGCTGATGTATTGTTGGTTCCAAGTGTTGAAACTGGAAATGCTCTAGTTAAAATGATGATTTATTTCATGGGTGCCTGTGCTGCAGGAGTTGTAGTAGGAGGAAAAGTTCCAGTTGTAATAACTAGTAGATCTGATGAAGCGCAAGCAAGATTAGCATCTATAGCTGCGGCAGTAGTAGCTTTGGACTAAATGATTAATTGAATTTTTTTAGAAATTAACCTAAAAAACTTTAAATTTTAAAAGGAGAGAAATGGCAATTACATACTTAAAAAAATCACCAAAAACATCATCAACTGATGATACAAAAACAAGAGAAATAGTTGAAAATATTCTTAAAGATATTGAAACAAGCAAAGAAGAAGGTTGCAAAGAACTTTCTAAAAAATTTGATAAGTATGAAGGTGAAGTAGTTATCTCTAAAGAAAAAATTGAAGATATTAAAAAAAATTTAGATCAAAAAACAAAAGATGATGTTCAGTTCGCTCACGAAAGAGTGAGAAAATTTGCGGAAGCTCAATTAAAAAATTATGGTCAAGATTTTGAAGTTGAATTGTCTGAAGGTTTATATGCAGGTCAAAGATTAATTCCTGTTAATACAGCTGGATGTTATGTACCTGCTGGAAGATATGCTCACATTGCATCTGCAGTAATGAGTGTAACAACTGCAAAAGTAGCAGGAGTTAAAAATATTTTAGTATGTAGCTCTCCAAAACCTGGTGTTGGTGTTCATCCAACTATTGTTTACACAGCTGATCTTTGTGGTGCAGATGTAATTATGAATTTAGGTGGAGTTCAAGCAATAGCTGCAATGACAAATGGTTTATTTGGAAATGCGCCTGCTGATATATTGGTAGGTCCTGGAAACCAATTTGTTGCTGAAGCTAAAAGAATTTTATTTGGTAAAGTAGGTATTGATTTATTTGCAGGTCCAACAGAAATTGGAATTATTGCTGATGAAAACGCAGATCCAGAAATCGTTGCAGTAGATTTAGTTGGTCAAGCAGAGCACGGATACAATTCACCAGCTTGGCTTTGGACAACAAGTAAAGAATTAGCAGAAAAGGTAATTAAAAGAGTGCCTGAACTTATTGCTGATCTTCCTGAGTTACCAAGAACTAATGCAGAAGCTGCTTGGAGAGATTACGGAGAAGTTGTTCTTTGTGATACAGACGAGGAAATGGCTACAATTAGTGATGAGTACGCACCTGAACACTTAGAAGTTCAAACTAAAAACTTAGATTGGTTCCACAAAAGATTAAAAAATTACGGGTCTTTATTTATTGGTGAAGAAACAACTGTTGCTTATGGAGATAAATGTTCTGGAACAAATCATATTTTGCCAACTAAAGGTGCTGGAAGATATACGGGTGGTTTGTTTGTTGGTAAATTTATTAAAACTTTAAGTTTCCAAAGAATGACCAAAGAATCTACTGAACTTGTTGGAGCAGCTGCTGCTAGACTTTCAAGATATGAAGGAATGGAAGCTCATGCAAGAACTGGTGATGTTAGACTGAAAAAATACGGTTATTAAACAATTTATAAATAGGATTTAAAATGAAAAAATTTGAAGATGTAATGAGCGTCAGCAATGAAATTGAAAACATCACTGCTGAAGAAGCAAAGAAGAAATTAAATGATCCTAACGTTCAATTTATTGATGTTAGAGATAAAGAAAGTTTTTCTAAAGGGACTATTGGAAATGCGATGCATTTAGATAGAGGTTTGCTAGAATTTTATTTAGCTGAAGGAAGTCCTATTGAAAACGATACTTTTAAAAATAATCCTGACAAAGAATATGTTGTATTTTGTGGTTTAGGTGGTCAAGGAACTCTTGCTACAAAAACAATGAAAGAAATGGGAATTAAGAACGTTAAAAATATTTCAGGCGGTATGTCTGAGTGGGATAAGTTAAAAGATTAGTCCTTAATTAAATCTAAAACATCAATACCTATTTGCTTAAGTATATGTATTAAGTCTATAGGTACCCAGTTTTCTCTAATTTTACCTTCGTGGTGATGGTAAAAATCCATTACTCTCATAGTTACATTTTGATTATCAGATTTGTATCCTAACCAATCTTCTGACCCGTAAACTGCTTGTATACTATGCCAGCCAGCAGTCATTGAAAAGTTTCCATCACCAAGTTCACAGTAATGTCCTAGCTTCCAGTAATTTCTTTCTTTAAAAGTTTTTCTAAATGGTAACTGATGATTATCAACAAATCCCTCCAGGTTTCTTCCAGTACCTATTCCACTTGGTCCATACCATATCATTTTATCATGCCAAAATTCACTTTGTGGATGATTAATTAGTTTATCTTTTAATTCTTTATCTGAATTAGTTTCCAACTCTGGCTTTATGTTCAAGCTTCTTTGCATCGTTAAAGATTGGTCTAAACTTGCTTCAGAAACTTTCATATCTTTTTCAAAATAATTTACACCATCGGTATTAATTGGATTTAGCCAATTTCCTTCTGAACCTCTTGAAGGATTTATTGGATTTTTTCCTGTTTGAAATATTAAATCTAATAAATCAATTAAGATATAACTCTCTACAATTTTATCATTTTTCAATTCATGTACTTCGCAGCATTTAAGATTTACCATTTTATTAATTGGCTTTATTCCAAAAATAGGTTTTTTGAATGTGCCTGAAAGCATCGATACTGATCCAACTTGAACTTTATCTCTAAATGTACCCCCAATGACTATCTGTTCTCTTCTCTCAATGTCTGGAAAAGCTTCAAATAGAGGTAGCCAAAATTTTTCTTTAAATGTATTTGCACCTTCAAATTCATTAACAGGGTGAAAACAATTAACTTTTACATCTTTGTCAAAATAATTTTCTATATTTTGATCTAATTTAGATATTCCACCTTCTATAATTGTTTTTAAGTAGCCTCTTACTTTTGTTTTATTATTGAAATTTTCTTCAGGTGTAATTTCTAATTTTTTTACACCTTGCCGTTCTTTTAAACCTGTATCAAATTGTTGTATTGGCATTTATAATAATTTAAGTAGGGTTAATAACATAATTCAATTAGAAAAACATATGGAAAATAGGTTAGCAAAATTTAATGAGTTGGTTCCAAGCACCCTGCCCTTTGTGGAAGGAAAACTTGAAGGTCACAAAGAAAGAAAAAATTATTCTATAGTTGGACCTGGTGTAGCTGAAGATAGCAAACAATTTATAAAAATTGCTATGCCTCATAGTTTTAATTTAGGCGCTGTGTCAGCACTTCCCCAAAATGGTTCGGGCCTACATAGTCACACAACTGCAGAAGTATTTGTTATTTATTCTGGTAGATGGAGATTTTATTGGGGAGCAGAAGGAAAAGATGAAACAATTTTGAATGCTGGTGACATAATTTCAATGCCAACTAACATGTTTAGAGCATTTGAAAACGCAGGTGACGAAGAAGGACTAATTTTTGTTGTTTTAGGTGGAGATGATCCTGGAATAATAACTTGGGTTCCAAGTGTTTTAGAAAAAGCAAAAAAAACTGGTATGGCACTATTAAATGATAATTCATTAATTGATTTATCTGTTAATCAAATTCCAGACGGAAAAACAATTCTCGAGCCTATTTCTCAAGAGGAAATAAAAAAATTTGATAACTATAAATTGGATCAACTAGAAAAATTTATATGTAAAAGTAATGAAAATTCAAAACATGAAAACAAACTCAATGAGAATGTTAATTTAATTCAAATTCTTGGAAGCAAATTTGAAAAAAAAGAGTTCTCTCCAGTAATAAATCAAGATACAGGATTTAACCTTTCAATTTTAAAATCCAGTAAAGGCTATATTAATAATTTAAAATTTGAAAAACCTACAATAATGTTCTCAAGAACTGGAAAATGGGAAATTATGATTGATGATTTTAAGTGTGTTTTAAATGCTAAAGACACAATTTCTATTCCAATTAATTCAAAAGTTAATATTAAAATAGATGAAAATGAGGACAGTTACTTAAATTGTGTAACACAAATCTAATGAAAGGTTTTGATCCAAAATATAAAAACTTTCCTGATTACATACTAAAAATAACTAAACAAATTTGGGAAAATAAAGATGTTGAGTCTATTGCTCATTTTTATAGCGATAACATTCCAGTTAGATCACCATTTGGTGTCACCTATGGAAACAAACCTGTAATCGATGCTACTTATGCGACCTTAAAAGAATTTCCTAACAGACAATTGCTTGGTGAAGATGTGATTTGGAATGGAAATGATAATATCGGTTATCATTCATCTCATAGAATTTTAAGTAAAGGAACACATCTTGGTGATGGTTCATACGGCAAACCAACTGGTAAAGATATTTATTACAGAGTAATTGCTGATTGTGCATGCAAAAATAATCAAGTCTATGATGAATGGATTGTTCGTGATCAAGGTGCAATGGTAAGACAAATAGGATTTACACCAAAAGATTTTGCTCTAATGCTTATAGATAAAGAAGGTGGCGTTGATAAAGCAAAAAAATTATTTAATTCAAATTCTGAGATGAATTCAGATTACAAGCAAGGCGTTGTACCTAATGATTCTGTTGGAGGCAAATACTCCAAAATATTAAAAAATATCTTTAAAGGTGATTATGATTTTTCCAACTATGCAAGAGCTGCAACTATTTATTGGCCTGGAAACAAAATCGGACATGGGAGAGAGGATATAATCAAATTTTGGAATGTTTTGAAAAATACTTTAAGTGATATGAAGTTTTCTGTTGAGCACATTGGTTATTTGGAAGAGGAAGACAAAAATCCTAAAGCATCAATAAGATGGTTTCTAGAAGGTAAACATTCTAAAGACACTGAAGAATTTGGAGAAAAATCAAATCAAAATATTTTTATAATGGGTATAAACCATGCAGAAATAATTGATGGAAATGTTATAAGAGAATGGGTTTTGTTTGATGAGGTTGCAATTTGGAAACAAATTTTAATGAAATAAATTATGAGTAAAATTAAAACAACACATGTTGGAAGTTTACCGAGATCAAATGAATTATCCGACCTTTTATTTAAGAAAGATCAAAAAGAAAATATAGATTTAAATGAATTTGATAAAATTGTTCAAAGAGATGTAGATAATATTGTTAAAAAACAAATAGAAGTAGGAATTGACTATATTAGTGACGGTGAAATGTCTAAGATTAGCTATGCAACTTATGTTAAAGATAGAATTGATGGCTTTTCAGGAGAGAGTGAAAGAAAAGCACCAAAAGATTTAGATGACTTTCCATCTTTTAAAGAAAGAATTGCAAGAACAGGTGGCACTCCTACTTACACAAGACCTTGTTGTACAAGTGAATTAAAAATTAAAGATAAAACTTCCCTAACAAAAGATATAAATAATTTTAAACAAGCTTTAGAAAAAAATAATCATAAAGATGCGTTCATGAATGCTGCTTCTCCAGGAGTTATTTCAGCTTTCTTACCCAATAAATTTTATAAAGATGATGATGAATATTTAGAAAATTTATCTAACCTGATGAAAGATGAATATGAAGAAATTACATCAAGTGGATTAAAACTTCAGTTAGATTGTCCAGATTTAGCTCTTGCAAGACACATGACTTTTAAAGATTTATCAGAAGAAGAATTTTTAAGAAGAGCAGAAAAACAAATAGAATGTTTAAATAACGCTATTAGCAATATAGATAGCTCCAAGATAAGAATGCATATTTGCTGGGGAAATTATGAAGGACCCCATTTACATGACATTGCGCTAGAAAAAATTATGCCTATAGCTTTAAAGGCTAATATACAAACTTATTTAATTGAGTCGTCAAATCCAAGACATTCTCATGAGTGGCAAATTTTTGAAAATTTAAAAATCCCAAACGACAAAATAATTGCTCCTGGAGTAATCGACTCAACCACAAACTTTGTCGAACATCCCGAGGTTGTAAAAAATAGACTTGTAACTTATTCAAAAGTTGTTGAGAAAGATCAACTGGTTGCTGGAACAGATTGTGGTTTTAGTACCTTTGCTGGCTTTGGAAATGTTGATGAAAATATTGTTTATAAGAAGCTAGAGTCTTTGGTGCATGGCGCAGAACTTGCGTCAAAAGTGATTTAATTACCTCTTTAATTTAAACTTCTTAATAGATATAGTTTTTGAACTTAAATTATAATTTAACAACAAATATAAAGAGAGAAAACATATGAGAAAAATACTAGTTACTTTATTGTTTTTACTTTTTGGAACTTCTGCAAATGCAGATTGTAACATTAAAAGTGGTTCAATAAATATTTTGGCTAATGATTTTCCTGCATTAAGAACTTTCGTTGAAACTTCTAAACAATGTAAAGGAAGTGCAGATTTTAAAGTGACTCATTCATCTGAGCACAATAAAATCGCAGTGCCAGCTCTTACTGCAAATCCATCTGAATTTTCAGCTAGAATTGCAGCAAACAGTTCAATCGTTCCTTTAATGAACCAAGACTTAATAAGACCTTTGGATGATCTTGTTAAAAAATATGGAAAAGGAATTCAAGACTCTCAATTGATCACAATTGATGGAAAAGTAATGGCTGTAGCATTTATGGCTAATACTCAACACTTATACTATAGAGAGGATGTTTTAAAAGATCTTGGTATAGCTATTCCGAAAACATATGAAGAGGTAGTTGCTGCTTCTGAAAAAATTAGAGCTTCAGGAAAAATGCAATATCCATATGCTGCTGCTTACAAAGCAGGTTGGAACTTAGCAGAAGAGTTTGTGAACATGTACATTGGTCATGGTGGTGAATTCTTTAAGTCTGGAAGTGCAGAACCAAATGTAAATAACGCAAAAGGTGTTGCTACTTTAAACATGCTTAAAAAATTATCTGAATTAAGTAACCCAGATTATTTAACACATGATAGTGAAGCTATCAAAGTTGAATGGGAAGCTGGAAATGTTGCATTAATGACATTGTGGGCTTCTAGATCAGGTACACTTTTAGATGATGAAGGTGATGCTAATATTACTAAAGCTACAAAACTAACAGGTCCAGCTACTGTTGCTGGTGGAAATATCCCTGCTGCAACTTTATGGTGGGATGGTTTCACACTTGCAAAAAATAGACCTGATGCTGATGCTGAAGCGACATTTAGAGCTTTAGCGCATGCTGCATCGAACAAGAAAATGGTTGCTGATGCTGCTGACCAAGCTGTTTGGTTAGTAGAAGGATTTGTTCCAGGACCAAAATCTATTGGTGTAATTGAAGCTGTAAAAATGGGTGCAAAACCATATCCAATGTTACCACAAATGGGTTTAATGCATGGCGCATTAGGAAGTGAGATTGTTGAGTTTTTACAAGGTAAAGAGTCAGCTGAACAAGCATTGAAAGATGTTGAAGCTGCTTACACTAGTAAAGCTAAAGAACAAGGCTTTCTATAAAATCTAATCTTTAAGTGGGGACTTGGTCCCCACTTAACAAAAATTTTCAATGCCTAATAAAACATTTTTTTGGTTTTTTTTACCAACAGGATTAGCAATGGTCCTATTTATTGGGCTTCCTATCATTTCTACTGGAATTCAATCTTTTTATGCTCAACATGATCAAGTAGTTAAAGAGGTTAAAAAATGTGATCCATTTGGCTGTACTGTTTCAATTGTAGTCGACAATGAAGCAACTACTAAAATAAGAGAGGCAAAACCTCTTGGAAAATTTAATGGTTTTGGGACGTATATAGATAGAAATCATTTAGCAACAGAAGAAATAAAAAAATTTTGGAATGAAACAGAAACTTTTGGTGAATTTGTTGACCAAGTAACTAATCTACCATTTTACAAAGCACTAATATTTACATTAACTTATTGCATATTTGTAACTCCAAATGTCTTGTTGTTAGGTTTTATTATAGCTTTGAGTTTAAACGCAATCTCAAGAAAAATTAGAGGTCCTTTAATTTTTGGTACTATTTTACCAATGATTGTAACTCCACTAGTTGGGTCTTTGGTATTATTCTGGATGATAGACTCTCAAGGAATAATTGGAGCTAATATTCAAAATTTAATGAATGATCCATATTTGTCTTTGAAATCGTCTAAAACTCTCACGTGGATAACAATTATTATATATGGAATTTGGCATCACTCCCCTTTTGCATTTGTAGTTTTTTATGCTGCGCTTCAAACAGTTCCTCAGGAACCTATTGAAGCTGCAATTATTGATGGTGCTTCAAGATTTCAAAGAATTAAACATATTGTACTACCTCATATCTACCCGGTAGTAACATTTGTTGCATTAATATCATTGATGGACAATTTTAGAGTTTTTGAGCCAATTATAGGTTTTAGTGCTGAAGGTAGTGCGCAATCTCTTTCATGGTTAATTTACGATAACTTAGTAAATGAAGAGGTTATTTTATTTGGTTCAGCTGCAGCGACATCAATGATGACAATCATCGGAATAGCTATTTTGCTTGCCCCTGTATTAGTTAGAACATGGAAAGAATTTAAAACTGCGAGATAAATATGGATTACGGTTTAGATAAAAAATCAAATACTTTAAAAACATTTAATACCATATTTATTATTTCTTGGTTATTAGTTGCATGCTTTCCATTCATCTGGACTTTTTGGGGATCATTTAAAGTAAGAGCAGATTTTTTCTCAAGGTCAGACTGGTGGTATGCTGTTTCAGCTTTTAATACCTTGATTGAAACTGGAGAAAAATTTACAACAAATGCTTATCATGAAGCTTGGTTTGAGGGTGAATTTTGGAAAGCGTCCAAAAATACGATTATTGTTACTGTGTTTGTTGTTAGTATTTCATTGTTTTTGGGAACTCTGGGAGCGTACGCTCTTTCAAGATCAACTGAGAAATACGCATTTTGGATTTTAATGGCAGCTTTAATCTTTAGAGCTATGCCACATATAACTCTAGTCTCGGGTTATCTATTTCCATTTTTTGAATTACAAATATGGGGAATACTGCCAACAACTATTGTTGTTTTAGTTGCTATTAATCAACCATTTACTTTATGGTTACTCTATTCATTCTTTAAAACAATTCCAAAAGAGCTTGATGAAAGTGCGTTGATTGATGGATGTTCATATTTTCAAGCATTCAGGCATATTATAATGCCAGTGATGTGGCCTGGAGTTATTACCGCTGGACTATTTAGTTTAATGCTTGCTTATAATGATTTCACGGTAACAGCTTTACTACTTAATCAAGAAAATCATACAATGGTTCCAAAGATACAAAGTTATTTAGGAACTAACCAACATGAGGGTAATCTAATGTGGGCAGTTTCAGCGGTAGTTTCTGCAACGGCACCATTATTTATGTTAGTCATGTTCTTCCAGAGACAAGTTATCAGTGGTTTAACTACTGGAGCTGTAAAAGGTTGAAGAAAAATTACAAAGCCTTGTTATTCGGTTCTATTGGAACTCTCGTTGAAACATCAGAAATTCAGAGAAAATCCTTTAATGAAGCATTTAAAAAAAAAGGATTGGATTGGTATTGGACTAAAAAAGAATATATCAAACTTCTAAACAAATCAGGTGGTAGAGATAGAATAACAGAATATGCAAGAACAAAAGGTATTAAAGTTAATGCTAAGCAATTAAGAGATTTAAAAACTAAACTATTCAATAATTATTTAAAAAAAAATCATTTAAAATTAAGACCTGGTGTTAAAAATATAATTAATGTTTGTAATAAAGAAAAAATTAAACTAGTTTTTGTAACTTCTACCTCAAAAAATAATATTAATTCTATTCTTTTCTCATTAAGAAAATCAATTAGTCCAAAAAACTTCAATTTTATTGGAAATTCAAAATTAGTTAAAAATTTAAAACCAAATCCAGACATATACCTTCTTGCATTAAAAAAGCTTAAATTAAAACCTAACCAATGTTTAGCTATTGAAGATTCTCAAGAAAGTTTAAATTCAGCAGTTAAAGCAAAAATTAAATGCATAATTTTTCCAGGAAAGTTTCACTTAAATAAAAAGTTTAAGAACGCTTTTAAAAAATTAGAGAAATTAAATAAAAATATTATTCTGAAATAAAATCATTTACCAGATTATTAAATCTATCTGGTTCTTCTAAGTGAACATTGTGACTGCAATTTTTAAATATTTCTAGACGACTATTTTTAATATTTTTATTTAACGTGTCGACCTGTTCAAAATTGTAAGAGATATCTTTATCACCCCATATAATTAAGGTGTCATTTTTAATGTTTTTCAAATTATCAATACCTCTCCAATTTTTCATTGCGAGTAAAGCGTTATCAGCAGTTTCTAATGAAACATTTTTAACTGCATTAGCACATAAAAAATAATTTTTATCTTTATCCCCTTTTACAAACCATTTAGGTGGAACTCTTGAAAATGATACTTCAGCACCCTCTTTCTTAAGTTTCTCTCTTGTTTCGTCCATAGTTTCAAATCTACCGGGGATATCTCCAATAGATCCTGTTGCAAAACAGATTAATTTATTAACTCTATCACCAATTAATTTTGTTATTTCTTGAACAATCATTCCACCCATTGAATGTCCAATTAAATTAAATTTTTCGATTTTTTTTTCATCTAGTATTTCAATTATTTTTTTTGCCATCGCATTAATAGAATTTAATGATTGCACATTATGACTTTCACCAAAACCAGGAAGTGCAGGAGCAATAACTCTAAAATTTTTTGAAAAGTAATCTTTTTGAAAGCACCACATCTCTGAGGAGCCTAAATATCCATGTACTAAAACAAATGGAAAACCTTCACCTTTATCATCTACAAAAATATTACTCATAAAAGCTTAATTATCATTTCCTTTAAAATAAACAAAACTAAAAAACTCATAAAAGCTATGATGAATATATTTATTACCTGCCATATTTTTTTGTCATTAGCATACTTGGAAAGATAATTTGATAAATATCCCAAAATAAAGAAAAACAAAAATGAAGCAAAAGATGCACCTATCGCAAATGAAAGTTTTTGATTTAATAAGTAGTTCTTAGAAAAATTTCCAAGAATAAAAACTGTATCAGAGTAAACATGTGGATTTAAATATGTGAACCCTAATGTTTTTAAGAAAATATTTAACTTTGATACCGCAATAACATTACTTTGAAAATTAACTTCTTTGTAATGAGTTTTAATTTTTGAATAAATAAAATGAATTAAAAAAACCACTAAAAGAAGGTTAAAAATAAATTCAACTATTGAATTAAAAAATTGATTAAAAAAATGAAATAAAAAAATTCCAAAAAAAATTAATATTAAATCAGAAACTGAGCAAATAAAACAAACTAGAAATACATGCTGTTTTTTTAAACCTTGTTCAATTACAAAAATGTTTTGAGCACCAATTGCTAAAATTAAACTTAGGCCAGTAAAAAAACCTAACAGTGCGTATTCCATTGATTTTTCTTAAACTCGTTTTCTACCCTGAACAACTCTATCAAGAATAAGAGCTACAAATAATATTGCTACACCTGCTAAAATACCTTGTCCTACGTTTGCGTATTGAAGCGCTTCTAATACATCTTGACCTAAACCTTTGGCACCGATTAATGATGCAACAACTACCATTGCTAAACTTAACATAACTGTTTGGTTAACACCTGCTAATATAGATGGAGTTGCTAATGGTAAATCTACTTTTCTAAGCAAGTACCATTTAGATGCGCCATAAGCGATTGCGGCTTCCCTAATTGTTTCAGGCACTCCTCTTAAACCAAGAACTGTTAGCCTAACTACAGGTGTTCCACCAAATATCATTGTAATTATAACTGCTGCAACTTTTCCAGTTCCAAAAAATGCTATAACAGGAATCATGAAAACGAAAGCAGGCATTGTTTGCATGAAATCCATAATTGGTCTGATCATTGAATAAAATCTTTGTCTCCTTGCACAAAAAATTCCAAGAGGAATGCCAATTACAATACTTAACACTGCCGCTGTTCCTAAAAGAGCTAATGTTGTCATTGCTTTAACCCAGAAACCTAAAAATCCCATGTAACATAAAAATCCTGCTGAATATATTGCAGCTCTAGGTCCTGCCGCTAATCCCGTTAAGGTTACAATGGTTGTAATAATTACTATCCAGGGAGTTTTTACAAAAAGTAACTCTAAGAAATCTAGTACTGATCTAATACCTATGGTAATTGCTGTAAATAACGCATCTCCTTTCAATACTGCATAATCAAAGATTGTTTCTACCCATTTTATTGATGTTAACCTGATATCTGGATGAGTTGGAAAATCATCCATTAATGAAATTACACCAGGAAAACTATAATGCACTACAGAAAAAAACATAATAACTGCAGCAAACATCGCGCTTGATACAAAATTCTTAACTTGCATTCCAGGTCTTAGGGTTTTGTCTGATAACCATTCTGAATATCTTTTTTCTAATATCGAGTTAGCTAGTATTCCTTGAACAATTTTAATGGCAATTAACAATCCAATACCAAAAATCGTAATCCAAATAGCTGATGCTTCAATTCTTGCTACTTCATCTATATAGCCTTGCATTGCATCTTCTAGTGATTTGATATTTCTTTTATAAACATCAACTTTATCTGGATTATTTGTAATGGCTGCTTCTAACTGCTTATTTCTAAAAGCTATTGTTGATTCAACTTGTTTGATTTTTTCTACAGCTTCTTTGGTAATATTACCAAACAAACCTCTTATTATTTGAACTACAGAAAAAGTCTCTATTATTAGGAAAGCCAAAGCCCAATTCCAAATATTTCTCATTCCAAACCATATTGGTCCTAAAATTCCAGCATACAAATTGAATGAAAATGAAAAAGAAGGTTTGCTACCAATTTTTTGAAATTCTTTAATATAATATTCAGGATTAGATTTTACAAAATCTGTAATTAGTTCTGATCTGGTTGGATTATGAATTTGTTTATTCTCCATCTCCACCTTCTATAACCGCTTTTAAAAGATCTGATTGTGTTAACACACCAATATTATTTTGATTACTATCTTTAACTACCAATGGTCCTTCGCTAGATTTTGATAACTCAATGAGCTTGCTTAATAATTCATTCTCTCCAACACTGTTGCTGTTTTCATTTAATTTTCCATTAGCACTCTCGTAACTCTCAATGGATTGCATAATTGTTTTTGCTTGAACAACTTTTAGTCTTGAAATTCCTTTTACAAAGTCAGCAACATATTCATCTGCAGGACTTACAACTATTTCTTCAGGTGTACCTATTTGGATTACTTTTCCATCTCTCATAATTGCAATTCTGTGCCCTACTCTTACTGCTTCATCTAAATCATGAGTAATAAATACTGTGGTTTTTTTCATTTGTTTTGAGAGTTTGATGAATTCAGCTTGAAGCTGTCTTCTAATCAGTGGATCTAATGCGCTAAAAGGTTCGTCCATCAAAAGAAATTCAGGATCAGCTGCTAGTGCTCTTGCAAGACCTACCCTTTGTTGCATTCCTCCAGATAGTTCGTGAGCAAACTTATTACCCCAACCTTGTAGTTCTACAATTTCTAAAATTTTATTTGCAGCGTCTAATCTATCATTTTTACTTACACCTCTTATCTCAAGCGGCATTGCAATGTTATCAACAACAGATCTATGAGGCATGAGTGCAAAGTTTTGGAAAACCATCCCTATTTTTTTATTTCTTAATTCTTGAAGGTTTTCTCTATCTAAGGCCATTACATCATGACCATTAATTAAAATTTTGCCTGATGTTGGTTCTAAAAGTCTATTAATATGCCTTACTAATGTAGATTTTCCACTTCCAGAAAGCCCCATAACACAGAATATTTCACCTTGTTTAACATCAAATGAAACATCTGAAACTCCAATAACTGAGTTGTAATTTTCTAAGGCTTCTGTTTTTGAAATTTTTTTATTTTGGATTGCATCTAATGCTTCTTTAGAAGTATTGCCAAATACTTTCCAAACATTTTGAATTTGTATTGCTGAACTCGATGAATCCATTTTTGTCTTTTATTATAGGAAAATATACTCGGCAATCTTAAATTGCCGAGTATAGATTTTGATTTAGATTATAGTCCTAACCAACCGTCTACAGTTGATTTATTTGCTTCCATCCAAGCTCTTGCTACATCAGCTGGATCTTTTTTCTCAACTGAAACTGCATAAGCCATTGCAGAAACATCATCAGCTGTTAATTGAAAATTCTTAAAGAATTCTACAATTGCTGGTGATTGACTCTCTAAAGAAGTAGCCCAACCGATTTGAATTTGCTTAAGAGCATCTTTTGATGCAACATAAGATTTCTTGTACCAGTCAGCATCTGCTTTAGGTTGAATCATTTTATATTTCGCAGGATCATATTTTGGTTCTGTTAACATTACTACGTCAGCCATTCCCCAAATTGCATGAGGTTTGTAACAATAGAATGCATAACCTTCACCTTTTTTGATTGAGTCTAGTACTCTTGCATTTTTAACTGCTTCAGCAGCTCTAACTGCTTCGATACCAGCATCATATAAACCATAGTCTCTTAATTTAACTTGGTTAACATTAGCAGAAGCCCAACCATCAGCACCAATCCAAAACTCACCTTTACCATTTCCATCACTGTCCATTGCTTTAACAACTTCTGGTCTAGCTAAGTCTTCAATTGCTGTAATATTCATTTTTTTAGCAAACTGTTGAGAAACACAGTAACCTTGGTTTCCTTCATATGGTTTGCTGCTTAATTTTAAAGTTCCTTTTGGAACTAAATCATTAGTGTAAGCTTCTTGGTTTGGTAACCAAATATCAGGGTGAACATCGATTTCACCTTTTCCTCTGTCAATTGCTGCATAAATTGCAGTATTGTTCCCAGGAACTAATTCTGCTTCACCACCCATTTTGTCTATAACTACTGCAGCAAGTAAATTTGCAATTGCAGTTGCACCTGTCCAACCTGGATCTCCAATTTTAACTTTTTCTGCGTTTGCAGAGAAAATTGATAAAATTGAAATTAATCCAGCTACAAGTGTAGATTTGATTATTTTCATTATCTCTCCTTAATTATTTATAAATAAAGTCTAACGCGAATTGAGAGAAGGTGTCAAAGAAAATAAGTATCTAAAAATTAGATGTATTTTTACTATTCTGGGTTAGATGTAAGAGTTTTAATCTCTAGTATATTTTCGTTAGGGTCTTTTACGAAGAATGTTTCTTGTTCATACTTAGTGCCTTTAAATCTTAAGTATGGTTCGTCATAATATTTAGTGCCACTATCTTTTAATCTTTGTTTAAGTGCATCAAAATCTTTTCTAGATAAGTGTACACCAAAATGGGGTACAGACACATTTCCCATGTCCACATCATGTCTTTCATTATCTAATTTATGATCACTTTTATGAAGTGTTAATTCATTACCCCAAAAGTCAACATCAGCCCACTCTTGTGCAGAATTATCCAATCTACATCCTAAAGTTTCGCTGTAAAATTTTTTTGCGACCTCTAGATCACCACAAGGTATAGCTAAATGAAAACAATTAGTGTTTTTGTACATAATTAATCTTTAATAACAGAATATAATGACTATATAAGCCACTTATTAAAATTTCAAGTGAGCATAAAATACAATGAATGATTATTTACAATCGATAATTGATAGAGATCCTGCAGCAAAATCAAAGCTTAGTTTGATTTTAACCTATCCAGGTGTCAAAGCAGTATTCTTTCATAGAATAGCAAACTTTTTTAGTACTGCTAAATTTTATCTTGTTGCAAGAATCATTTCTCAATTTTCAAGATTCTTAACTGGAATTGAAATTCATCCTAATGCAAAAATTGGAAAAAATTTATTTATAGATCATGGTATGGGAGTTGTGATTGGTGAAACTTCAGATATTGGTGATAATGTTACTATCTACCATATGGTTACATTAGGTGGAATTGCACCAAGTATAAATTCAAATGATCAAAGAAACATGAAGAGACATCCAACAATTAAAGATGAAGTGGTTATTGGATCGGGAGCACAAGTACTAGGTCCGGTAACTGTTGGACGATGTGCAAAAATTGGAGCAAACGCTGTAATTACAAAAGATGTTCCTGAAAATGCAGTGATGGTTGGAATTCCCGCTAAGAATGTTGGAATAGCTGACAGTGAATTTAAACCTTACGGAATTACCCCTGATAGTGATAAAAAATCAGAAAATGAATAATACGCAAAACGATTTTATTTCTGGGATTGGAAATACTCCTCTCATTAAACTTAGAGCTGCATCAGAGATTACTGGTTGTAATATTTATGGTAAGGCAGAATTTTTAAATCCAGGTGGATCAGTAAAAGATAGAGCTGCACTTGCACTAATTAAAGACGCACAAGAAAAAAAATTAATTTCCAAAGGAGGAACTGTTGTTGAAGGTACAGCTGGTAACACTGGAATAGGTTTGGGTCTTTTAGGAAATTCTTTAGGTTACAAGACAATTATTGTAATGAACGACAATCAAACTCAGGAAAAAAAAGATTTACTTAGAAACCTTGGTGCTGAGTTAAGATTAGTTGAACCAAAGCCTTATAAAGATGACAATAACTTTGTAAAGGTTGCTGCAAGACTTGCAGATGAATTAAGACCTTCAAATAACAATGGAGTTATTTGGGCTAATCAATTTGATAATACTGCAAATGCAAAAGGTCATTACGAGGGAACAGGTCAAGAGATCTGGGAACAGACAGATGGTAAGGTAGATGGTTTTGTGTGTTCATCTGGAACTGGGGGCACCATTTCGGGTGTAAGTAATGCATTAAAAGAAAAAAATAAAGATATCAAAATTTATCTTTCAGATCCTAAAGGTTCTGCTCTTTATAATTATATAAAGAATGGAGAATTAAAATCTGAAGGAGGATCTATAACAGAAGGAATTGGCTCAAGTAGAGTTACAGCAAACTTTGGTGAAGCCAAAATTGATGACGCCTACTCGATTGATGACCATGAAGCTCTACCTATTCTTTATGATTTAATTCAAAATGAAGGTCTAAGTTTAGGAACTAGTTGTGGAATAAATATTGCTGGAGCTATTAGAATGGGAAAAGAATTAGGACCTGGTAAAACCATCGTTACAATCCTTTGTGACAGAAGCGATAAATATGCAACTAAAATGTTCAATAAAAAATTCTTAGAAGAAAAAGGTCTACCAATACCTAGTTGGTTTTAGATATAAATCTTATCTGCTAATCCGTAACAAAGTATTGCACTTAACAAAGTTAGAATACCTGGTGCAATAATTCCTTCATTAGATGTTTGTGGTGTGTGACCGAGCTTATTGATTTTAATATTATATATACCAACAATAAAAGCTGAAAGGTTTTGTAAAAACACTAAATTAAAAAATGCCCATGTTCCTTGAAGACCATCAGGTCTAATAAAGCCAACCCATATTGCCATCGCAACAGCACCTATAAACAAAGAACCAAAAAATCTGGTCATTCCAGCACCAGTATCATCAATACCGAACTTATCTAAAAATTTCTTTGTAGCGAAAACGGTTTGATATGCATAAACAGCAAAAACAATAAAATGTACTAAAAATACAATTAAATAAAAAATTCCATTAAATTTTTCGATCATATTAAAACCCTATCAAATTTTATCATCAGATAAAACAACATAATCAGCAATTTTTGTGCTCCTTAATTGCATAACTGACGCGCGTTATAAACACGAGAGACTTTGTCATGAATATGTAACAATCTTCGATTACTTATAATTAATAATTAAAAAGAAAGATAAAATGAAAAAAATAATAATAGTTTTGATGCTTAGTTTATTTACTACAATTGCTAACGCTGACGGCCATGCAAAAGCGAATGCGTTTGCTATTACTTTGAAAGTTCCAGCTAGTGATGTTGCTAAAGTTGAAGAAATGTTGAAAACGCACCATAAATGGATGAAAGAAACTCATCCAATGACTGGTGAAAAAAAATTAAATTCATATTCAGTTATCAAAGGACCTGAATGGAATAATCCTGCAGATCCTTCACAAGGTATGACTGGAAATATGTATTTTATTTTAACTGAGTATTATGAAAATCCTGCTGGTTTTCAAAATCATCAAGAGCTTGGAAGCAAATGGCCAATGATACAAGAATTTCAACAAATGCTATTCAGTTACGTTGTGGGATACACTTTTCCTGGAACAACTGTTGTTACGATAAAATAAAAAAAAGAAAATTATGAAAAAAATAATATTAACATTAATTAGTATTCTATTTTTGACTTCTTCGTATGCAGGTATGAGTGAAGACGACAAAAAGAAGACAATTGAGTGTGCAGGAATTTATTATGCAAATAGTATGATTCCACAAGCAGAACTTGAATTGGAAAAAATTACACATTCTTTTGCTGCTAAGAAATTTTTAAGCTCTTACTTGGTTAAAGATGGTGTAAATGAAGACAATCTTAATAAAGAATTAATTAAGGTTGTTGATGAACGTTATGGAAAACCATACGAGGAAAATACCACAAAGGAATGTGATAGTTTTGTTTATAAATTAATCCCTAATTCAAAAGAGGAAATAGATAAATTGGTAAAATCAGGGATTTACTAAACAAAAAATTTAGAAACGAAAATATATGAAAAAAATAATAGTGATTTTATTCAGTGTATTATTTCTGACCTCTGCATATGCGGATATGTCTGATAGTGATAAAAATAGAGCTTGGGAATGCAGTGGTATTTATATGGCTAACTATTTCTTGCCAATTGGTGAAACATTTGAATATAGTATGAAAGAAAAATCTATGGCATCAGTTAAAGTTTTAAAAGCTTATGCTTTAGAAGTTGGAGTCCCTGAAAAGCAATGGGATGAAGGAGTAAACAAAGCTGTTGATAAGTTTTATGGATCTAAATTTGACGAGGCTAAAACTAATGCCTGTCATGAATTTGTAAACTCAACAGTACCTAATGGAGAAGATAGAGTTAAGAAAGTAGTTCAAACTTTATATTAATATTAAAAAAGGAGAAAAATGAAAGATATATTAGTGGTAGGAAAACTAAAAGAAGGAGCCTTTGAAAAATTTATGGGCTTTATGCAATCAGATGAGGGTATGGCTGAAAGAAAAAAAGTAGCTGATGTTACTAAAACAATAGCTAGTGTTTCACCTGATAAATCAACAGTAATGTTTAAAATTGTAGTTCATGATATGGCAGCACTTCATTCATTTATGGATGGGTCAAACCCAGTTTCAAAACCTGTATTTGATGAAGTAATGGATGGTTATGAAATTTACGAGTTAGCTAAAGTATAAAAAGAACAGAGACTCCACATGTTGGATTATCTCTGCTAGACTTTAATTATTAAATTAAGCAACAGGAGAAAAAATGTCTAAATTTTATATTATAGGAAAGATCAGTCGTGATCTTGCATTAAGAATGCAGAGCGATCCCAATGCAGATAGAGGAGCAGCAATCAAAGCTATTTGTGATACTGTTGGAGTAAAGTTTCATAGTTATGAGTGGGTTCGAGGAAGATTTGATGTAATCAATGTTATTGAAGGAGATTACGAAAGTGTTCTTGGAATGAAAGTTGCGATTATGAATGCAGGTTTAATGGAAGATATTATGATTCATGAAGTATTTGATTATAATAAAACTTTTAACAAAGCTGCAGATGCTGGAAAAAACTTTAAAAAACCTGGCGAATAAAAGAAAGGAATAAATGTCTATCTTAGAAAAATATAGTGCCGCATTAAAAAATAAAGACGAAGCAGCGATGAATCAGCTTTTGCATGATGATTTTAAATTTACAATGCATAAATCAGGAAATGTTTTAACAAAAGTTGATGTTATCAAATGGGCAATGAGTGGTGATATCAATCAAGATAAAGTTAGAATTGTTTACGAGAATGATGAAGTTGGAATTCATCATGCTTTTGTTACATTTAACGATGGAAATGTTGAGGCTGTAATGGCAGTTTATAAATATGACAATGGAAAAATTGTTAGTTTAGAAACTGGCGCTACTCCAATGCCTAAATAATTATATATATTTAGCGGGATTTCATTTAATATTATTAAATGAGTCTCGCTACTTCATACTTGTTCCTAGGTATTGCTGTATTCCTAGGAGTTACTTCAAATAGTTTTGCTAAAAGTGCTGAAGGATTTACTCTTCTCTTTCCAAGTATAATTACTGCAATTACAATTGTTCTGTGCATGTATGCCCTTTCCTTAGTGATGAAGAATATACCAATGGGTATCACTTACGCTTCATTTGCAGGATTAACAATCATTGCAACAGTTATAGTAGGCGTAATTAAATATAATCAAGTTCCAAATCTTTACTCCATGATCGGATTAGCATTTATTATCATTGGAGTTTTAATGGTTAATTTGTTAGGAAGTAAATAATATGAAGCCTCTTATAGGATATTTGTTTTTAGCTAACGGTATAATTTTTGGAATAGCTTCAAACAGTTTTGCTAAAATCTCTGAAGGTTTTACAAAGCTAACTCCTTCAATTTTATGTATTTTGTTTATGTGTATTACAATGTTTTCAATTGCAAAAGCTATGCATGCAATACCTGTAGGATTTGCTTATTCAATTTATAGTGGTTTGACAGTAACAGGAGTTGTTCTTTTTGCTGTATTAAAATTTAATCAAGTTCCTAATATTTATGGGATAATTGGAATTGCTTTGATTATTATTGGCGTTGTAATGGTTAATTACTTGGGTCGATTAAATTGATATTTTTTTAAAATGTCTGGAAGTTGATAACTTCCATCTTCATTTAAAGATAGTTCATATTCATTAACAACAGTAGTTATATCTAATGGAGAATATAAATGTGGGTACATATCACCATTTGATGCTTGTTCCCAAAGTAAGTGCTCAAGTTTAAAAGCATTTACTCTCAATAAAACTAGGTTTTCTTTATTTGGAAAATGTTTTTTTAAGGTTTCCTCGACCTGATCTTCTTCTGAGAAATGAATATATCCATCTTTAATATCTTTTTCAGATCCACCATAAGTTCCTGATTGCTTAGCTTTTTGCCATTCTTCTTTATCTATGACTTTAAAAATAAATTCTAAATTCATTTTACCAGGAAGAGTTCGGTCCTTTTAAAAATTCTAGTTCTTCTTCAGTAGACTCTCTTCCTAAAATTTCATTTCTATGAGGATATCTATGAAATTGTCTAATAGTTTTGGTGTGGTCTTGCCAAAATTTTTTAATCTTATTGTATCCTTCATGTTCCCTTAAATATTTATTTAATAAGTAATAAGCCATTTCATGATCACTAATTTCTTCACTATGAATTAAAGGTAAAAGCATAAAAAGTCTTTGATCAACATTCATAGCTTCTAAATATCCAGAATACACTGCATCATTTACTATCAATCTAGTTTTTTGATCTTGAGCAAATGCTTTTTTATTATCTCTAAATATATTTCTTGAAAATTGATCAAACAAAATTACTAAAGCTAAACAGCTCATGGGATTATCCTGCCAATCATCATATTCATTTTGACAAGCAAGCTCATAATCATTTAAAAATTTTTCTTTTATCTTTTGATCAAATTTATCATCCTTCTTAAATCTCATTTCAAAAGGAGTTTCTTTAAACCAGAAATCTAAAATTGATTGCGCTCGTTCTGGTATCATTCAGCTAAAGGCTTTAATAATTTTAATATTTGTTTATGATTTGCTTTATTATTTGAGACAATAATATTTCCTCCTACTACAGGATTTCTATTCCCCCACGTAGTTACTATGGCTCCACTTGCTCTCACTATTGGCATTATTGGATGAATGTCCCAAATTTTGTTTGCACACTGTGCAACCATTTCCAATCTACCTTCAGCTAGTTGACAATATGTTAAAGCATCAAAACATGGAAATTGCATTCTTTTAATAAATTTTTGAATTTTGGATTGTTGTTTTAAGGTTAGTTGATTATGAAAAGCTGCAGCTAATTTCGAATTTGCAAAATTTAATTTAGAATTAACTTTTAGTTTTCTTTTTTTATTATTTTCAAAAACGTATGCGGTGTTTTTATTTACATTTAAGTAATATTTTTTCATTTTAGGAAAATTTGCTAATCCTAGAATTGGCTCTCCATTGTAATTTAATGAAATCAAATTACTCCAACTAGGATTACCAACAACATATGATCTAGTTCCATCAATTGGATCTATTACCCATGAAAATTCACTTTTGGTATTTTTGTGACCATACTCCTCACCTATAATTTGATGATCTGGAAATCTTTTAGAAATTTTAGACCTTATAAACTTTTCAAAAGTTTTGTCAGATGTAGTTACTGGATCGTAACCTTTACCTTTCATCTTATTGGTTATCTTGAATGGCTTATCCAACTTAGCATAATAAAATTTTGTTAGATCTTTTGCTAACTGGTTTAAAAAACTTGAAAATACTGGATATTTTTTTGTATCAAAATTATTCACAAAGAACTCATACTATTTAATTTATATTGATTAAAGTTAAATTTTAAATAATGCTCAATGATTATTTATGAAAATTGAGCTTCACGAAAATAAAGTCTACTTCAATAATGGTACTGAAAAAAAAGAAATACATCCTTTTTGGTTAAGAGAAAGAGTGGATGGTGAAGAATTTGTTGATAAAGGAACTCAACAAAGACTTTTTGACCCAACTAGTTTGAGCAATGATATAATCATTAATAAAGCCTCTATTCATGATGAATTTTTAGAAGTTAACTTTAATGATGGAATTAGTTCTAAGCTTAATCTTAGTAAAATTGCTTTAGAATTCTCAAAAGAAGATACGGTTATAAAATCTATAGAAAAAACTAAATGGGATTCCAGTTTAAGTTATATTAAAAATTTTGAATACCAAGATAATTTTTATGAAAGTAAAGAAATGCATGACTTACTGGTTTCTTTCTATAAGTTTGGATTTGTTGTAATTAAAAATATACCAACAACTAAAAATTATATTGTTGAGTTTGCAAACTCAATAGGCAGTGTTAGACGAACAAACTTTGGAGAATATTTTGATGTTAAATCAAAACCTGACCCTAATGATCTTGCATATACTTCTTTAGCTCTTGCACCGCACACAGATAATCCATATCGAAACCCTGTACCATGTATCCAACTTTTGCATTGCATAGAGAGTAAAGTTTCAGGAGGATATTCTACACTGGTTGATGGATATACTGTTACTGAAGATTTAAAAAAAAGTTATCCTGATTATTATAAAATCTTAACAGAAGTAAAAGTAAGATTTAAATTTATTGATAAAGAAGTAATTTTAGAATCTTTATGTCCTTTAATTGAATTAGATGAGTATAAAAATTTTAAACAAGTAAGATTTAGTCCAAGATTAGATTTTGTTCCAATCTTAGATAAAGAAGAATTAGATTTATACTATCAAGCAAGAAAAAAACTGTCTGAGATGTACAATTCAGATAAATATAGAATAGAATTTAAACTTGCTCCAAAAGATTTAATGATGATGGATAATCATAGATTACTTCATGGACGAACAGTTTATGATGCTAATGAAGGAGAAAGATTTTTACAAGGTTGCTATATAGACTACGATAGTACCGAAGGAAAATTAAGACACTTAAAAAGAAAGTTTAATCTATAGAAATATTTTCTATTTGAGCTTCAGCATCTCTAATAGATTTTTCATAATCTAAAGCCATTTGATCAGCACTTATTACTTCAACTTTTTCAATCCCAAAAAAGTTTAAAATAAATTTTAACCAAGGCGTTAAAAAATCTTCTGAGCTATTTAGTTTTGTTCCGCCAGAAGTAATTACAAGATATGCTTTTTTATTTTTTAATAACCCTTCTCTTCTACCATTAGGTTTAAATTTAAAGGTTTCCCCTATTCTTGCAGCTAAATCTGACCAAGCTTTAAGAGTTGCGGGTGGTCCGTAATTATATATTGGAACTGAAATTATAATAATATCACTCTCTTTTAATTCTTTTACAAGCTTGTCAGAAAGTTCAAACATTTTCTTATGTTCTTCAGTTTGATCCTTCTCATCAATTTTCATTCCAGATTCTGTTAAGCCACTTACAAAAAGCATTTCATCATCTAAATCTCTATAAATTACTTCATCCTCTGGTTTTTTGATTTTTTCCAAAAGTTTTTTTGCTAATGCTCTTGATGTTGAGCCTTTTTTTCTAGCGCTTGAATCTATTTGATAAATTTTCATTAATTACTTTAACCAAAGTTTTGCATAAAAGGAAAGATCTCAATTAAATAAAACCCAATTGCTTGCAATTTATTTGTAATAATTAATATTCCAGTTACTAAAAGAATTGCACCACCTACTTTTGAGATAATATTTATATACTGACGCATATTTTTTGAAAAAATTAAAAACTTTTGAATTAAATATCCTGATAAAACAAAAGGTATAGCCAAACCTAAAGAGTAAAAACTTAATAAAATTATTGCTCTTGATAAAGTATCTTCAATTGAAGCTAAAGCTAAAATTGATCCTAGTATTGGACCGATACAAGGTGTCCATCCAAATCCAAAAGCAGCACCAATTATCACAGGAAAGAAAAAACTATCAATTTTTTTAAAATCAAATCTTCTATCAATGTTTAAAAATCCAAAATTAAAAACACCTAATAATTGTAGTGAAAAAAATATAACAATCAGTCCTGCAATTAATCTTAACAATTGAGAATTCTCTAACAATACTTGTCCCAAAAAAGATGCTGAAGCTCCAAAAATTATAAATACTAATGAAAAACCAAAACAAAATTTAATCAAAGGAATAATATTAAAATTTTGTTTCTCTGTTATTTCTTTGAGAGATTGGCCTGATACAAAAGATATATATCCAGGTATCAAAGGTAAAACACAAGGAGATAAAAAACTTATTAATCCTGCCCCAAAAGCAATTAAATATTCAATCATCTATCCAGTGTTTTTCATTGCTGCAGAAATTCCTGCAATAGATGTCATTAAAGCATCGTCTAAATATTTCTTATCTAAATTTTTATATTTTTTATTTGTTAGTTTATTCATTATATTTGCCTGAAGAATGTTTAGCATCTCAGTGTAGTTGTTTCTGATAAATAATGCTTTTCTAAACTCTTTTCTCTCTTTTATAACTTCTTTTGGAGTAATTTTATTGTGCAATTTGACCAATGCATCAAATTGAAACCTTAATCTTTTTCCAATTCTTATCAAAGATTTGTCAGCTAAATTATTTTCATAAATTACTGATATTTCAGGATCAACCTTTGAAATCACCATGTCCAAAATATCCATTGTTGATACAAAATAAGGCCAGTTCCTCTCCATGTCTGTCATAGTTTTTTTAAATTTTTTAATTGATCCATATCTCAAAGCCTCAGTTGTACCGAGCCAAGCAGGAAGCATTAGTCTAATTTGCGTCCAAGCAAATACCCAAGGAATAGCTCTTAAACTTTGAATATTATCAACATTTTTTCTCTTGGTGGGTCTTGAACCAATTGCAAGTTTTCCAAGAGATTTATGTGGAGTAACAGTTTTAAAATATCTAATAAAATCTTCACTTTGATTTAAATACTTTCGGTAAGCAGATGTAGAAATCTCAGACATTTTTTGAATAAGCTCTCGCCAATTTGGTTTTGATCTAGGAGGTGGATTTAGAGTTGCCTCCATTACTGCTCCTATATAACTACATAGATTGTATTCAGCTAAAGGCTTATATCCATATTTTTGCTGTATCACCTCTCCTTGATCAGTAATTCTAATTTTTCCATTTACTGTTCCAGATGGTTGAGATTTCAGAGTTGCCTGAATTGGCCCTCCTCCTCTTCCTGGAGATCCTCCTCTTCCATGGAAAAATACAAGATCTATTTTATATTTTTTAGCTAAATTTCTAAGTTCTTCTTGAAGTTTGTATTGATGCCAACTTGCAGATAGTTTTCCTGCATCTTTACTAGAGTCCGAATATCCAATCATAACCTCTTGTTTTGAGTTGATCATTTTTCTGTACCAAGGAAGTTTAAATAAATTTTGCATAACACCATTGGCATTCTTTAAATCATCTAAAGTTTCAAAAAGTGGTACTACTCTTAATAAATTCTTTGTTTCAGCTTGCAATTGCAATAAATAAACAGATAAAATATCAGATGCTTTTGAAGTCATTGAAATTACATACGCACCCATACATTGTTCTGGCTCTTTAGATATTTGTTTAAATGTTTTCCAAACTTCTAAATTCTCTTTGTCCCTTAAATTAATTTTATTAACAAAAGATTTTTTTTGTTTTATTGATTTATTGAGTAATTCAATTTTCTTTTCTTCATGTAATTGTGAATAATTTATTTTATTTTTCTTTTTAAATATTTCATTTAAAAGTTTTTCATGTCTATCAGACTCTTGTCTGATATCTAATCTTGCTAAATTTATTCCAAAACATCTAACTCTTCTTATCAAATCCAACAAATCTGCATTTGCAATGTGTTGACCTTTGTTCATGTTTAAGGATGTTCTAACTTCTCTTAATGGATTTATAATTTCATACTTATCTTTTAGTAATTTATTTTCATCTAAGGGTTTATTATAATTTATATGTGCTTCAATTAACTGATGTGTTCTTCTTACTTTGTCTCTTAAAGGTCTTAAATAAACTCTATAAGGTTCAAAACTATTTCCAGTAACTGTTTTGATTTTATTAGAACATTCTTCCATTGATAAATCTTGAATTAATTTTGTAAGTTCTCTTTCGTATAACTTTGCAGCTTGCCATCTTGAAAATAAAATCACTTTTTTTGTTACTTCAGATGTAACATTTGGATTTCCATCTCTATCACCACCCATCCAGGAACCAAATTGAATAGGATTAAAATTTCTAGGAAGATCTTTATTTAGATTTTTCCTAAAAATATCATTCAATCTTTTGTAAACTCTTGGAATTGTATCCCATAAACTATCTTCTATTACAGCCAAGCCCCATCTAGCTTCATCAAGTGGTGATGGTTTGATTCTTTTTAATTCATCAGTTTTCCAAATAATGGCTATCTCCGAATACAGTTTTCGATCTATTTCAATAATCTTTGCGGGGTATTTTTTATAAAGATGACGTTGTTCCATCAAGGTAGTTAAATTTGCGTATTTTTGAATTAGTGTTCTTCTCTTAACTTCTGTTGGATGTGCGGTGAGAACTATTCCAATATCAAGTTTTGTTGCCTGATCATAAATTTTTTTGTCAGAGATTTTTCTATTTTTAAAAAGATTGTTAATTATATCCTCAATAAATAGATTTTGTTTTTTGTTCTTAAAATATGGATTATCGTATTCATTAAGTTTTCTAGAAGCATCTAAAGACTCAGCTAAATTCATTAAATTTAGAATATGTGAAAAAGCTCTAGTGACCTTAAAAGTAATTTCAGGTGAAAGCTTTCTTATATCTTTTGAAATTTTGGAAAATACCTTACTTTTATTTTTATCTAATAAGGTGTTTTTAGATAATAATCTTAATCGCTCAACAATATTAAAAAATTTTGTGCCTTCTTGATCTTTGATCACTCTTCCAAGAAAAGTTCCTAATAATCTTATATCTTCTCTTAAAAGCTTAGTAGGTATTCGTTCATAGTAAAGATCTCTCTGCTTCATTACTTAAAATAAAATTTTTTTGTAAAACTCCTTTTGTGTTTGTTTTTACACCAAAAAAGAATCCTGAATATCTAAATTTTCGCAAATCAGCCTTGTCCATTCCTTTTGTAGCTGTTGAAACGTACAGTTCTTGATTATTCTTACCACCAAACGCACAATTAGTAATATTTTTGGCTGGAAACTTAATTCTGTGAATTAATTTTGCTCTACTATTAAATACTGAGACACATGCCCCACGAAAATGGGCAACCCATAAATTTTTATTTTTATCTACAGTCATTCCATCTGGAACTCCTTCTTCAGGAGTTAACTTTTTAAATATTTTTTTACTAATTATTTTATTATTTTTATTTATCTTAATTTTATAGATAGTTTTTTTAGGACTATCAGTGTGGTAAAAATTATATTGATCAATAAATGCTGGGCCATTTGTAATTCTATAATTTTTATCAACTCTAGTTAATTTAAGATTTTTATCTAATTTATACAAAGATCCTTTTTCAATTTTTCTCTCTAAGTTATCCATAGTTCCAAACCAAAGATTTCCAGCAGGATCTGTTTTACCATCGTTTATTCTATTCAATTTTAATTTAGGTTCTATAGGTATCGATTTTAAAACTTTTTTTGATTTTAAATTTTGAATTCTTATTTCACCTTGCAATCCTAGAACAAATATATGATCTCTTATGTGAGCAATGAAACCTACTTCCTTATTTACTTTAAATATTTTCTTTTTTTTATTTTTTATATTTAAAGAACAAATTTTCTTTTTCTTTATATCAACAAAATAAATTGAGTTGTGTTCTTTAACCCAAAGTGTTCCTTCGCCTAAAGTACATCTTATTTTCCAAATAGGTTTTGGCTCTGTAGTTTTAATTTTATTCATTTACTTCAAACTCCTTAATAAAGTCCTCATTAGGATTTATACCAATACCTACATTGTCTGTCACTGATGCAAATCCATTATTGTTTTTAACTTGATCTAAAATTGAAAAATTTTCTTTTGGTAGATCTGTAATAAAGATATTTTTCTCTGTTGTATCAAATTCGAGCATAGATTTTGTTGGGAATAATCCCCCTGGCATATCTGGTTGCGCAGTCAACAAATGAAGATTTACCGCTATACTTACAGCAGATCCCCAAACATGATTAATTACAGGAACAAAGTTAGCCTGCGCCAAGGCTGCAACTTTCAAATATTCTGTAATACCTCCTAATCCACATACTTCTGGTTGAGCTATATCAATACAATTATTGGTAATTAATTTATTCCATCCATACTTTGTAAATTCTGCTTCACCTCCAGCAACACTAGTTGATATATTTTTTTTCAATTCTCGGTAACCGTTGTAATCTTCAGGAGCGACAGGTTCTTCAAACCAATAAATATCTAGTTCATCAAGTCCTTTTCCAACATAAAGAGCATCTTTCAAATTATAAGCATGGTTAGCATCCACCATTAATTTAAAATCTTCACCTATAGAATTTCTAACTGCTTGAACTAACTTTAAATCTTCTTTTGGACCTAATCCAACCTTCATTTTCATTGCTTTAAAATTTTTTGATTTAATCTGTTTAGCTTCTTCTTCAAAGAACGGAATTAGTTCATCCACTGATTTTTTTTGTAACATCATTCCATATCCATAAACAGAAACTTCATTATTACATTTCCCACCAACGAGTTGGTAAAGAGGAGAGTTTGTTTTTTTTCCTAAGATATCCCATAGAGCTATGTCAACTCCTGACAAAGCTTGTATTGGCATTCCTTTTTGACCACTATCTCTTAAAAGATTGTAAACTTTTTGCCAGATATGTTCTTTATTCAAAGGGTTTTCACCTATTATTAAAGGCTGAATTACCTTTTCAACAATGAACTTATTAGCTAAAGCAATATTACCTGGACCAAAACATTCGCCCCATCCAGTAACACCTTCATCAGTTTGTACTTCGACTAAATGAGCTGTTCTGTGTTTATAATATTGTTGTGAATAACCTAATTCTTTCTCTAACTCATATTTAAGTATATGACTTTTAATAGAAGTTATTTTCACAAAAGATTATAAAGCAACTACTTTGGAGTTTTGCTCTCCTAAATTTTCAATTGATAATCTCATTGTATCACCAGCTTTTAAGAATTGTTGTGGTTTCATTCCCATACCAACTCCTGGAGGTGTACCAGTTGTAATTATATCTCCTGGCTGTAATGACATGAATTTACTTAAATAAGATACAATAACGTTAACATTAAAGATCATAGTATTAGTGTTTCCAGTTTGCATTCTTTGACCATTAACATCTAAACTCATTTTTAAATTATTAATGTCAGCAATTTCATCTTTAGTTACTAAATAAGGTCCGATTGGTCCATACGTGTCATGAGATTTTCCTTTAACCCATTGACCCATTTTTTCTATTTGCCATTCTCTTTCACTAATATCGTTTACTAAACAATATCCTAAAATGTGATCTTGTGATTGAGCTTCTGAAATATGTTTTGTATGTTTTCCAATTACAATTCCTAATTCTACTTCCCAGTCTAATTTTTTTGAACCAGACACAATTTCGATATCATCGTTAGGACCATTGATACAACTTGTTGCTTTCATAAAAGTAATTGGCTCAGACGGAACTTCTGCTCCTGTTTCGGCAGCGTGATCTGAAAAGTTTAAACCAATTGCAATAAATTTTCCTGGTTTTGTAATACATGAACCAATTCTTTCACTTGAAGATATCTCTGGAAGACTTGCTAAATCAGCACTTTGTAATTTTGAAATAGTTTCAAAATTTAAATGATCAGGATTTAAATCTGAAATATGTGAACTGATATCTCTAATTTTACCATCATTGTCTAAAGCCGCTGGTTTTTCTTGTCCTTTTTGACCTACTCTTAATAATTTCATAATTGTCCTTCTGTTATTAAATTATATTGAAATTCCACCATCAACAGAAATTGTAGTTCCTGTTGTAAATGTTGCATCATCACTTGCGAGATAAACTGCAACTGCAGCAATCTCTTCTGCAGTTCCTAATCTTCCCATTGGTTGTCTTGCAATAAAATCTTTTTTTGCTTGAACTGGATCTGGGCTCTGGTTTACTCTGTCTTGCCAAGATGGTGAGAAAACTGTTCCAGGAGCAATTGAATTACATCTGATATTTTGTTTTACAAAATCTGCTGCAATTGCTTTGGTTAAACCGATAACAGCACCTTTAGTTGTCCCATAAACAAATCTATTTGGAAAACCTTTAAAGCTAGATGCACATGAAGATATATTAATAATACTTCCACCATTTTGTTTGACCATTAAAGGTAAAATAGCTTTACACATAAAATACATCGACTTGACGTTTACATTAGAAGAAAAATCCCAATCTTTTTCTTCACATTCCAATATTGTTCCATGGTGAACAAATCCAACCGCATTAAACAATACATCTACTTTATTAAGAGTTTTAGTAAATTCTAAGATAGCGTTGTTATCAGTTGAGTCTAATTTGGTAACTTTAATATCTGGATATTCTTTATTTAAGTCTGCTAAAGTTTTGTCATTTAAATCTGTAGCTGTTACGTGAGCTCCTTCTTTATGAAATGCAATTGCTGTTGCTTTTCCAATTCCTTGTCCTGCTGCTGTTACAACAATTTGTTTCCCATTAAGTCTTCCGCTCATTTTTTATTTATCCTTTCAATTTCGTTATAAAGTGAACTGTGATCAGTGTTACCATGACCATTATCAACTAAAGTCTTATACATTTCTTTAACTAAATTTGAAATAGGTAAATGGGTATTATAAGAATTTGCACATTCCAAAATATTATTCATATCTTTTAAATGGGTTGAAGTTTTTCCTTTTGGACTGAAATCCTTATCTATCATTCTTTTTCCATGTGTTTGAAGTATTTTACTATCTGCCCATCCACCTGAGAGAGCTTTGATTAATTTATTTGGATCTGCTCCAGCTTTTTCACATAATGTTATGGCTTCTGCAACAGCTCCTATTGTAACTCCAACAACAATTTGATTTGCTAGTTTTGATACCTGTCCACTTCCAATAGGTCCAACTAATGTTGGGTTTCCCATTGCTTTTAAAATTTTTTCAGATTTATCAAAAATACTTTGTTCACCGCCAACCATGATGGCTAGTGAAGCTTCTTCTGCTCCGATTGTTCCTCCTGAAACTGGTGCATCTAAATAATTTACATTTTTTGATTTTAAATTAGTTCCATGTTTTGTTGCTGTCGTAGGTTTTACAGAACTCATATCTATAACTGTTGAGCCTGATTTTAAGTTGTCTAGAAAATCTGAACTAGAAGTTATTGCATCTACGGCACTATCATCAGTTAACATGGTAATGACGAAATCACTATCTTTAACTACATCACTTATTGTTTTTGAAATTTCTGCACCAAACTCTTTTAATGGTTCTGCTTTTTCAATTGATCGATTAAAGGCTTTTAATTTAAATCCAGATTTTAATATATTTTTAGCCATTGGAAGGCCCATTAGGCCTGTTCCAATAAATCCAATTGTTATCATGGTTTTGGTTTAAACTCGTGGAAATTTTGCGTCATTGCTTCAGGGAAGAACATAACACATGCTAATACAATTAACTGAATTACTATAAACGGAGCAAAACCTCTAAAGATATCTGTTAAAGATATGTGTGGAGGAGCAACCGATTTTAAATAGAAAGCGGCGGGCCCAAATGGTGGACTTAAAAATGAAACCTGCATATTTACACAGAATAATATTCCAAACCAAATCGGATCAAAACCAAGTGCAATTACAATTGGTAAAAATACTGGCATTGCTAACAATACAATTCCAACCCAATCCATAAATGCTCCCATGATTAAGAACATAATCTGCATCATGAAAATTAAATACATTGGTTTCAAATCATAAGCTAAAATTGTTTCTGCTACATATTTTGGACCTCCAGCAAGTGAATAAGCTCCTGCTAAAACTGTTGCACCAAAAGTAATTGTCAAAATCGTTCCAGATGCTTTGAAAGTTCTTGTTAATGCATCTTTAAATAAAAACCATGTCAGTTCTTTTCTAGCAAAAATAATAATTAAAGTAGCAACAACACCCATTCCTGCTGCTTCGGTAATACCAGTCATTCCAGAATAAATTGAACCTAATACAATAATTACAATTCCAATTGGTGGAAGTAGACCTGGAAGGTAAGACATTTTTTCCTTTAAAGTTAAAGCTGGCTCATCACTCAATGGAGCTAAATGAGGTTGTAACCTTGTTCTAATAAGTATGTATGTAATAATTAAACCTGAGATCATTAAACCCGGAATGATTGCTTCTTGGAATAACATCGTGATAGAAGTCTCTGTTGTTAATCCATAAATAATTAAAACAATTGATGGAGGTATCATTGTTCCTAAAGATCCAGATGCACAAATAATACCAATAGACATGTCTTGATCATATTTAAGTCTTAACATTTGAGGTAATGCAATTAACCCTAACAAAACTATTTCTCCTCCAATAATTCCACTCATTGCAGCCATGATAGTTGCCATGATTGCAGTAACTACACCTACTCCACCTCTAGTTTTTCTTAACCACGCGTTTAAAGCATCATAAAGATCTCGTGCAATATTCGAGCGTTCGAGCAAGGAGGCCATAAAAATAAACAAAGGTACTGATAAAAATGAATAAGTAACAACCAGTGAGTAATACCTTGAAAGCAATATTCCTAAAGCATGCTCACCTATGTATAAAAATACTAGTACTGCACCCATGAAACCTGATGCAAATCCCATCGGAACACCAATAGAAATTAATAATAATAATCCTACTATTAGTATTATTGAAAGCGATCCTATATCCATATTATTTCAATTCTTTAGATGGGTCGTATTGTTTTTCTTTCGGATTTCTCCAATCAATAATTAGGTTGTTTACAGATTGAAGAGCTATAAGAAATACACATAAAAGTGTAAGTGGTTTCATTGTAGCAGGAATTGGAGGGTCCCAATAAGTAGCAAATCTCTCCCAAGTAGTAAAAGATCTGTAGGCATCTTCCCAGCCTCCATAAATTACAGCTGCTGCAAAAACTACAATAATTATAGTACTAATTAAGTCAAAAATTCTTTGCGTTGGTCTTTCAACCCAGTCATAAAGCAAAACTATTCTAATATGGCTTCTTAATCTTGTTGCATATATTCCGCCAACTAAATAACAAACACCAGCTAGCCATAAACATAATTCATTTGCCCACAAAGTAGGCTTAAATAAAACATACCTCATAAATATCTCGTACATCATCACAATTACAATTACAGGAATTAAATATTTTATTGTGTGACTTAAAAATAAGGAAACTCTATCAATCCAATTAATTGGAAAATCATCTTTACTCGCTACTTTTTCATTCTGTTCTTGTAACTCTTTATCTATCATTGAGTAAAAATTTTAGATTTTATTCGAAGGGCCTTTTCAGGCCCTTCAAAATTTATTTATTACATAATACCATTAGCTTTCATGTAAGCTTTGTGTATTTCGATTAAAGCCGCAGCTTCTGGAGATTTAGTCTTCCATTCTTCCCAAGCAGCGAGTGCAGCTGTTCTGAATTTAAGTCTATCTTCTCTAGACCAGTCATGAAGAGTAACGCCCATTTCATTTAAAGCTTTAACAGCTTCAGCGTTTTTTCTCTCAACTAAGCTAGTAATAGTTCTTCCAGCGATTTCTATTCCTGCTTTCATAGCACCTTGCTCATGAGGCTTTAACTTGTTCCATACTTTTGTGTTACAAGCTAAGTGGTCAGCCGGCATAGAGTGGAAACCTGGGTATGTAGCATATTTGTTTTGCTCATAGTGTCCACCAGCATAGTTAGTTGCTAAAGATGAATAGTCAGCACCATCGATTAGACCAGTTTGTAAAGCTGTAGGTACTTCACCAAAGTCCATAACGATTGGTTTCGCACCTAAAGTTGTAAAGATCATACTTTCCATTCCTGGAGGTGATCTAAATTTAAAGTCTTTCAATGAAGCAACATCTGGAATTGGTCTGCTAGATATTAAAGACTCATGTCCTGGTATCCACCAACCAATTAAAGTCATTCCATATTTGTTGTATAATGCATCAACAGCATCTTGAGCACCTGGGTAGTTCAAGAATTCATATTGTTGGTATGGGTTATCGTATCCACCCATTACATCACCTGCGAATTGGAACGCTGCATTTTTACCAGTTTGGTAACCAGCACCAGTCATATCACAATCGATAATTCCAGTTTGTGCAGAGTTAAATACCTCAGCAGATTTACCTGTTACTGAAGATGAGTAGAACATTTCAATTTTCAAGCTTCCACCAGAAAACTTTTCTACATTTTTTGCGAACTGAGCCGCAACTTCACCATTTGGTGAGCTAGCAGTAAAGTGAGTTTCAATCTTTAAAGTCTTTGCATTTGCAGAGCCAAATAAAGCAACTGAAACCATAGCCACCGCTGCTAAAGTTTTAGATATTAATTTAAACATTATCTTCCTCTCGTTTATGTTTTTTGAAAGTTAATCATAAATGATTTTCTATTTCAATTAAATCAGTTTAGTTATTATATATAGAAATTATATATATTTTATAAACACAGAGAATAGAATTGTTCTAAACTACTTCTGAAATCAAAGGTTTTTCATTAAAAAAACAATAGATATTGTCTACCGCCATCATGCTCATTGCAAGACGTGTTTCATGTGTCGCACTACCTACATGAGGAAGAACAAAACAGTTATCTAATTTTAAATATCTATTATCTAAATTTGGTTCATTGTTAAAAACATCTAAACCAGCTGCATAAATTTTTTTATTTTCTAATGCATCAATCAATGCATCGTCATCTATTGTTGAACCTCTTGATGTGTTTATAATAACAGCATGTTTTGGTAATAAGCTAATTGTATCTTTATTAAGAATGTATTTTGTTTCTGCGGTAGCTGGTGTGTGTATACTTACAAAATCGCAATTTGGTAACATTGAATTTAAATCTGAATAATATTTTGCACCATCCTCTAAATCTGCAGACAACTTGTTTCTATTATAATAAATTATTTTCATGCCAAATGCTTTTGCACTTTTAGCAGCCATTCGTCCTATTCGTCCCATACCAATAATACCTAAAGTTTTGCCAGTAACTGAGTTACCAATCATAAATTTAATTAAGTCAGGTTTTTGATTTTTCCAATTATCAGTTCTAACTAAATTATAAGCTTCACCAATTCTTCTTGAGGCAGCTAATATTAAAAGAATAGTTAGCTCTGCAACAGCTTCGTTTAATACGTTAGGTGTATTGGTAACTTTTATTTTTTTTTCTAAAGCAGAGTTAACAGAAATATTATCGTACCCTACTCCTACCTGAGCAATGATTTTTAATTTACCATTTAGATTATTGAAAAAATTTTCTCCAATTTTATCAAACCCTGTAGAAATCATCCCATCATAGTCGTTTATTATCTTAATTAACTCGCTTTCTGGAATTGGTTCGTCTTTTGGATTTAATGTTACATCAAATTCTTTGCTTAATTTTTCTTCTGCTAAATCTGAAATTTTTCTAGAAACTAATATCTTAGATTTCATTTAATGTGAGTCTCTAGGTAAACCTTTTGTATGAGATACATCCAAGTATTTTCCTCTAGAATTAATACAAGCACCATCATCTAATTGACCTACTGTATTTCTGAATATTTCTTGCCAAGGAGTTTGATTATTTGCTTTAAATTTCTTTCTATTTTTTCTTCGCTTCTTAAACTCAGCCTGAGAAATTAGTAAATCAACTCTTCTTTTATTTAGATCAATTTTAATTTTATCACTTGTTTTGACTATTCCTAAATCTCCTCCAACTGCAGACTCTGGTGACACATGAAGTATTGAAGGACTTTCAGATGTTCCACTTTGCCTTCCGTCTCCTAAAGTAGGCAGATGTCTAATACCTTTTTTTAACAACCTGTCAGGTGGTTGCATATTAACTACTTCTGCAGAACCAGGGTAACCTACTGGACCACATCCTCTAACAATTAATATTGAGTTCTCATCAATTTTTAATTTCTTATCATTAAGTCTTTTATGGTAATCTTCAGGACCTTCAAAAACAATCGCCTTACACTCAAAAGCATTAGGGTGTTTAGGGTTTGATAAATATTGATCTCTAAATTCTTTACTGATTACTGATGTTTTCATTATTGCAGATGAGAAGAAATTACTTCTCATAACTAAGAAACCAGCTTTTTCTGTTAGAGCATTTTTAAATGTTTTGATCACTTTGCTATCTACATCAATTTTTTTTTTCAAATTTTCACCTACTGTCTTTCCAGTTACAGTCTTTATGTTGGTATGAATTTTTTTATTCTTAATTAATTCTTTCATAACCGCTGGTATTGCACCTGCTCTGTGAAAACTTTCCATTAAATATTCACCAGCTGGCTGGCAGTTTACTAGCAAAGGAATATTATGACCTAATTTTTGCCAATCAGATAAATCAAACTTAATTCCCATGTGTTTAGCTATTGCACTTAAATGTGTTGTGCAGTTACTTGATCCGCCTATTGCGCTTGCAACTACTACTGCGTTTTCAAATGCTTTACGTGTCATAATTTTTGATGGTGTTAAATCTTCATGAACCATTCCAACAATTCTTTGTCCTGTTTCATATGAAATCTGTTCTCTTTCTCTATAAGGTGCAGGAATTACAGCTCCTCCAGGTAGAGACATTCCTAAAGCTTCTGCAACTGAATTCATAGAAGATGCTGTTCCCATAGTATTGCAATGACCAGCGCTTGGCGCAGAAGATGCAACCATGTCCATAAATTCTTCGTATTTAATTTCTCCCTTAGCTAACATTTTTCTAGCTTCCCAAACTACTAATCCAGATCCGGCAAGTTTTCCTTTGTAAACTCCATCTAACATTGGGCCACCTGAAAGAACTATTGCGGGAATATTAACTGTGGCTGCTGCCATTAATGCTGCAGGAGTAGTTTTATCACACCCTGTAGTTAAAATAACTCCATCGATTGGATAACCATACAAAACTTCTACCAAAGATAAATAAGATAGATTTCTGTCCAACATAGCTGTTGGTCTTTTTCCAGTTTCTTGAATAGGATGAGTTGGAAATTCCATTGGAATTCCTCCAGCTCTTCTGATCCCATCTTTAATTCTTTTTGTTAAAGACATAAAATGTCTGTTACATGGAGAAAGATCACTGCCTGATTGAGCAATACCTATAATTGGATTTCCAGATTGCAATTCTTTTCTTGTAAGACCATAATTTAAGTACCTTTCTAAATATAAAGCCGTCATGTCAGGGTTTTTTGGATTATTGAACCACTGTTGACTTCGGAAACTCTTTTTTCTTTTTTTAGGCATAATTAATATAATGGTTTGTTTAAGTTATTGGTTATATAATAAATTTATGAATAATCTAATAGTTTTAAATGGCAATGACAATGTTGGCGTAAGTCAATTTATCATACCAGAAAAAACAAAAATTGAAGGACATAATATAAGTACGTTGGATCCAATCCCTTTTGGTCACAAAGTATGTTTAAAAGAGATTAAAAAAGGTGATCCTATTATCAAATATGATCAAATTATTGGATTTGCTTTAAATGATATTAAACCAGGAGAGCATGTTCACTCTCATAATTTAGAATTTAGAGAATTTAAAAGAGATTTCAAAGTAACTGATAAATCACACAATGTTGACGAAAAAGCAGATACTTTTTTCAATGGAATTTTAAGAGATAACGGCCAAGTAGCCACAAGAAATTATATTGGAATAGTTAGTACCGTTAATTGCTCTGCAACAGTTACAAAAATGATTGTTGAAAAAATAAAGTATTCAGAAATTTTAAAAGATTATCCAAATATAGATGGAATAGTGCCTATTACTCACTCAACAGGATGTGGAATGAATACTGAAAGTGAGGGAATGCAAATTTTCCAGAGAACTATAGATGGATTTAAAAATCATCCAAATTTTTCTCATGTTTTTGTTATTGGTTTAGGGTGTGAATGTGCTCAGGTAAGTTTATTTGATGAGTCTCTTAAAAAGCACAACAGAATTCACTTCTTAACTATCCAAGATGAAGGTGGAACAAAAAAAATTGTTGATAAAGTATTATCTCAAATAAAAAACCTGTTATCTGAAGCAAATAATGTTCAAAGAACATCTCAGCCTGTTAGTCATTTAACTTTAGCCTTACAATGTGGAGGATCTGATGGTTATTCAGGAATTACAGCTAATCCTGCATTAGGAGTTGCTGCTGATCTTTTGGTTAAAAAAGGTGGAAGTTCAATTTTATCAGAAACTCCAGAAATTTATGGAGCAGAACATTTGTTAATTAATAGAGCTAATTCACAACAAACTGCAGATAAATTAATTAAAAGAATTGAATGGTGGAGACATTATACATCAATAAACAATAGTTCTATGGATAACAACCCAGCACCTGGAAATAAAAAAGGTGGGCTTACAACTATTTTAGAAAAATCTTTAGGAGCAGTTGCTAAAGGTGGAAACTCAATTTTACAAGATGTATTGAATTATGCTGAACCTTTAAAAAATAAAGGTTTCAATTTTATGGATTCACCTGGATATGATCCGGTATCTGTTACAGGGCAAGTTGCATCAGGAGCAAATGTAATTTGTTTTACAACTGGAAGAGGGTCTTGTTTTGGATGTAAACCAGTTCCAAGTTTAAAACTATCAACCAACTCAGCAATGTTTGAAAGAATGTCGGAAGATATGGATATTAATTGTGGAACAATAGCTGAAGGAAAAGAAAAAGTTGAAGAAGTTGGTCAAAAAATATTTGAATTAGTAGTAAATACTGCATCAGGAAATAAATCTAAGAGTGAAATCAATGGCTACGGTGACGAGGAGTTTAATCCTTGGCAAGTAGGCGTTGTAATGTAAAAAATTTCCTAAAGTGCAAAATCAAACATCTTTATTAAACGTAATTTTATTAGCTGCTGGTGGTTTCTTTATGTTTGTTTGTATGGATTCTACTGCAAAATACCTAGGAACAGTCATGCCTGTTACACAGGCTATTTGGGGAAGATTTTTTTTTCATTTAGTATCTTTAATTGTATTTTTTTTAATATTTAAGCCAAAAGTAAACTTAAAAAAAAATTTTAAAGTTCAAATAATTAGATCAACATTAATGGTGACAGCTACATCGTTTATGTTTTTTTCACTTCAAAAGTTTGACCTAGTAGATATTTATGTAGTTTTCTTTACAGCCCCATTAATCGTTGCTTTGCTTTCTGCTTATTTTTTAAAAGATATTTTGACTTTTAAAGGAATTCTTTTGATGCTCCTTAGTTTCAGTTCAATTGTTTATTCTTTAAGTCCTAGCATGAAAATATTTAGTGTAGATTTAATTTTTCCAATCGTTCCACCTATATGTTGGGCGCTTTACCAATTTTTTACAAAAGTTGTATCTAGTGATAACGATCCATTTGCAGCAATATTTTATACTTCTATTTTGGGAGCAATAATATTTAGTGTTTATATTTTTTTTAACTGGGAACCATTAAGTAATAATATTTTTTGGTTATATTTAGCACTACTTGGTATTGCAGGCTTTGTGAGCCACTCTTTAATTATATATGCAATTCAATTATCAAATTTATCTTTTGTAACAAATTTTCAATATTCTCAATTAGTTTGGTCTACAATTTTTAATTTTTTCATTTTTGGTGTACCTTTTGATGTAAATAAGATTGTGGGTGTTGTGGGTGTAATAATATTTGGTTTATTATTTATAAGAACTGAAGGTAAAAAAAGTTAAATTAGGAGGTTGGATGAAAAATATTGGTTTTATTGGTGTTGGTTATATGGGTTATGGAATTGCTAAAAACATCATTAAGCACAAAAATAATCTTTTTGTAATTGCTAACAAAAATCGCAAACCTATTGAAAAGATAGTAAGTGAGGGAGCTGAAGAAGTTAAGTCATTTAAAGATTTTGCGTCTAAAAATTTAGATGCTTTATTTATGTGTGTTACCAACACACCTATTGCAAAATCTATTTCAGAAAAATTATCAAATATATTAAGTAATAAAACAATTGTGATTGATATTACTACTCACAATAAAACTGGCTCTATTGAAACTGAGGCAATTTTTAAATCAAATAATATCAACTACGTTGAATGTCCAGTAATGGGTGGACCTGTTCAAGCAGAAGAAGGTGTTTTAGGCGGTATTGTCGGAGCGTCAGATGATAATTTTAGAATAGCAGAGCCTTATTTTAATATATTTTGTAAAGATTATTTTCATTTTGGTCCAGTAGGTATGGGCGCAAAATCAAAACTTTTAAATAATTTTTTATCTTTAGGAAATGGAGCATTAGTAAATCATTTAGCAAAATGTGCTACTGGATTAGGATTAGATCTAAAAAAAGTATTTGATGTTGCGAAGCTAGGATCTGGAAACTCTGCGGCTCTGAACAGAGTTTTTGATAATTTACTTAAAGGTGATTACACAGGATTTAAATTTACTGCAAGTAACTCTGTTAAAGATTTAACTTACATTCAGGATCTTTTAAAAGATTTTCCTGAAGCTGAAAAAGTTGCTGAACTAAATAAAAATTATTTTCAAAAAGCTGTAGATGATGGTTATGGAGAAAACTTTATTAGTGAATTAATTAATAAAAAATAATTGAAGGAAGTTAAATAAGATATCGGGAATCTACTAAAGCAGTAGGTTGTATTCAACTTATATATTTGCATTAAATACAAATAAATTTATTGAAAATAATTTTGATATAATTACCTTTTTATATGAAGGAGGTTTATGTTAAAATTGCTACCACCTGATACTTAGCTGAAGATCTTTAGATATAAAAAAACTTAAAATAATAAAATCCGTTTGGATTTAATGCCAAAGAGGCGATAAAAAGGGAGCTCTTTAGGTATCAACTAAAGAGCGAACCCTTAAAAAAATTAATTTTTAGACTTTAATATTTCTAGCGGAAGTGGTGCTTCAGGATATTTTTTTTCACATAACTTTTCATAAATTTCACAAAAGTTAAAAATTGTTTTTACAACTTCGTTTTCATCTGTTGAGTTTAATTTTGTAATTAACATATCTCGATCTTTTTCTAACTCTTTAATTTGTTCACCTGAAAAAAATTCTCCAGTTTCAATTTCCCAGTAAGTATCCTCTAATTCTACTTCACTTAATTCATTTAATTTTTTTTGTAACATTATAATTGTTTCATCATCAGTTTCTGTGTTTCTCATAGGAGAATTTTTTAATTTGCCTAAACATTTGTCTCTTAAACCATCAATAAAATGATCATAAGGTTTTCCTAAACTTAATTCTTTAAAATGATTACTAATAAAATATTTTTTGATTGCTGAATCTGTAGAAATTTTTTCTTTACCCTTAATTATTGCAACCTGAACATATATCTCTTGAGAAACGTATTCCTCTATATGATCTGTTACTGATACTGGAAGCATTGTTTATTTTAAGACTTTAGCCTGTCGTTATTTAAATCAAAAGCAGGTTCATCAATAACTTTTGATTTAACATCTTTTCCTTGGATTTTAATCAAAAACTCATTTCCAACTTTAGCAAATTCAGTTTTGACATATCCAAAGGCTAAACTTTTGTTTACTCTATACCCATAAGCCCCTGATGTAGTGAGACCCACTAAATTACCATTAGAGTAAATTGGTTCATTTCCATGAGCATCTGCATCTACAGCACCAACTTCCATATAAACTAATTTAATTTTTGGACCATTTTTTATTAAATTCGATACAATTTTGGATCCTTTAAATTCAGATTTTTTTTCAGTATTAAAAAACCTTTCCAAGCCTGCTTCAACTACGCTAATTTCTGGAGTTAATTCTAACCCCCAACCTCTGTATCCCTTCTCAATCCTCATAGAATTCATTGCATGAGCTCCAAAATCTATAATATCAAATTCCTTACCAGCTTCGCTTAATAACTCATATAGTTTTTCCATGTCTTTAAAGTCATGATGCAATTCCCAACCTAGTTCGCCCATATAGTTTACTCTTAAAGCTGTTACATTAATGTTACCTAAACTTATTTCCTTACTTTTTAACCAAGGGAAATTTTCATTTCCTAAATCTGTATCTGTTAATTTTTGCAAAACCATTCTTGATTTTGGTCCTATGATACCAATTACACCTTTGTCTAAAGTTATATTTTTAATTTCAACTTTTTCGTTTTCTTTTTTATTCTGATTTAGCCAATCCAAATCTCTAATTTCTGATACTGCACCTGATAATGCGTAATAATGGTTATCTTTTAATTTGGTTAAAGTTAGTTCAGTTTGAATTCTTCCAATATCATTTAAAAGATGAGTTAAAACAATACTTCCATCTTTTTTTGGAAGTCTATTAACACAAAGTCTTTCTAAAAAGTTATAACTATCTTCTCCAGTAATTTCGTATTTTGAAAAAGTTGATAGATCTATCAAGCCTACATTGTTATGAACATGTAGACATTCTTTTTGAATTATAGGAAATAAATTATTTCTTTTATAACTTAATTCTTCTTTAGTATTATCTTTATTAAACCAAGCTGGTTTTTCCCATCCATATAAATCAAAATATTCAGCACCTTTTTCTTTCAACTTTTGGTAAATTGGCGTTGTTTTCATTGGTCTTCCAACCTCTACAACATCATTAGGCATTGGAGTTACATACATTCTTCGATATTGCTCTTTTGATTTTTCAACTGAATAATTTTTATCAACCCAGCTCATGTATCTTCTTGGTTCAAATTCCATCATGTTTATTTCTGAGTCACCATGCACAATCCACTGAGCCATGTATTTTCCAGCTCCCCCTCCATGAGCAATTCCAATACTTGCTGCACAAAACATCCAAAAGTTTTTTAGTCCAGGTGCAGGACCAGCTAAAAAATTATCATCAGGAGTATGTGTAATAGGACCACATATAATTCTTTTAATACCTACATCTTTAAACTGTGGAATACGATCCATTCCTTTTTCTAAGTGTTCTGCAATTCTATCAAGATCTGGATCTAATAACTCCATATCAAATTTCCAATCCATTCCATCTAAAGCCCAAGCTGCTACATCTTTTTCATAAGGACCAATTAAAAGTCCTTTGCCCTCTTGTCTTAGATAAGAAGAAGAGTCTGGATCTCTCACAACTGGCAATTCTTTACTTAATTTTTCTATTTCAGGATGTGCTTCTGTAACTAAGTATTGATGGATCATGTTTATACTTGGAACATTTTTTAAACCAACCATCTGTGCTACTTCTGGACAAAAACTTCCTGCAGCATTAACAACATGCTCACAAACAATGTCACCCTTTTCAGTAATTACTTTCCACTCTTCTGAAGGCAATTGTTCAATATCAGTTACTCTATTTTTTCTGTAAATTTTGGCTCCTCCATTTCTTGCTCCTTTAGCCATTGCATTTGTAGTGCTAGTTGGATCTGTGTAGCCATCTTCTGGAGTTAAAAAAGCACCTTTAATTCCATCTAACTTTATAAAAGGATGATATTGATGAATTTCTTCTGTTGATATAATTGAACATGGAGAACCAGCTATATCTAAAATTCCTTTAGTATAATCAAACCACTCAAGATCCTCTTTGGTATATGCTAACCTTAAACTTCCTGTTTCATGAAATCCTGTTGGTTGTTCAGTTTCTTTTTCTAGTGACTTATAAAGGTTAGTTGAATGAAGATGTATTTTGGCAAGATTTAAACTCGTTAACATATGAGGACATTGACCTGCAGCATGCCAAGTTGATCCTGAAGTAAGTTCACTTTTTTCAATCAATACGACATCACTCCATCCTTCTTTTGTAAGATGGTAGAGCAAACTAACTCCCATTATTCCACCACCAACAATTACGAGCTTTGCGTGAGACTGAATTTTATCCATAAAAAAATGAAACTACTTAGATTTTAAATTAATTAAACAAAATAAATTTTAATTAACCAAAATGGGTATATGAATTTATTAATGCTGTTTTCTATATTTGGAATGACAGGCCTTACAATTTGCCCACATTAATTTTCCTAGAGTTCCTCTAATATCATCTGCATCTTCTATAATAGAAGTGAGTTTGATCATATTATCAGCAGATTTTTGCATTAATGCATTGAAAGCATCTTTTTCTTCCCAAATTACAGGTAGTGCTTCTGTTTTAAATCCTTCTTTAGAATTTTCTGGAAATAGATCTAATAAAGTAATGTAATTTTCACTCATTTCTTTCATTAGTTCTATCGCTTCATCAAAATCTCCATTTGAAGAAAAAGATTGTACCCTCTTAGCGGTACTATAATTCTTACTAAATAGTGCTTTTCTACTTTTAATAATATCTTCTACTGACAACTCAGCATTAGCTAATGAGCCAGAAAACACCATAATTAAAGATAATATTATTGTACCAAAGATCTTCTTGGTATGTTTTAATAAGTTATGCATGTTAAGAACACCTTAACAGAATATGGACTGATTTCAAAGTTAATGCACTGGTTAAGTGCAATCTTGCTTTTAATTCAAATTCCTCTTGGCTTTTATTTAGTTGGTTTAGATTTTGGTGAAAACAGAATAACTATTGAAAACATTCATGTATTGATTGGTCTTGGAATATTTTACGTTATAATTTTTAGATTACTTAATAATTTGATTAATCCTGTTCCAAAGTTAGGACCTGCTACTTTTATGGGGCAAAGGTTTATTGCTAAACTCAATCATTTGTTGTTATACATTGCAGTCTTATCAATAACTATTTCAGGAATATTGAAAAAACTATTTAATGGTGAACCTTTGGTGATTTTTTTAAAAGAAATAAAAATAAAAGACAATTTTGAACTTGCTGATCAATTTTATAATATTCATATAATATCAAACTATCTACTTATTGGTTTAGTTGCTTTACATGTAAGTGCCGTAATAATTCATAAATTATTCTTTAAAGAAAATTTATTAAAAAAAATATTATAATAATTAATCATCAGACATGGAAAAATCATCTATTGGATATATTTTAAAATTATCTATTCCAATATTTTTTGCCAACTTGGCTATTCCATTAGTGGCAATTATCGATACGTCTTTAATGGGTAACTTGGGTAATGTTTCTTATTTATCTGCGACTTCTGTTGCAGCAAATTTATTTTCAATGATTTTTTGGAGTTTTGGATTTCTAAGAATGGGAACTGTCGGTATGGTCTCTCAAGCTAATGGAGCTGAAAATTATAAAGAAATTATTAATATTGTTTTAAGAAATTTGTTATTTGTAATTATACTTTCTATTGTCTTATTTTTTGCTCAAAATTTAATTCTTAAAATAAGTTTACAAATATTTGATCTAAATTCACAAACTACTTCTTTTTATGAGGAATATTTTAAAATTAGAATTTATTCAGCTCCAGGTGAACTTACTCTTTATATTATAACAGGTCTTTTTGTTGGATTACAAAAAACTAAAATTTCAAGTATTGCAGTGGGGTTTTTCTCAATATTAAATATTATATCGAGCATAATTCTCGTAACTCAATACAATTTAAATATTAAAGGTGTTGCTTATGGAACTCTTTTTTCTGGGATAATTACCTCTACTGTTTTTTTAATTTATACTTTTTTTTATTTAAAAAAGCTTACAAAAATTAATTTTATAATAAGAGAAATTGTTGATCTAAAT
>NZ_JBNAIZ010000008.1:0-95906 GCF_052047875.1 Candidatus Pelagibacter sp. HIMB1521
CATTAAATTATAATATTCATTAGTTTGTTTTTTACATAGATTTTCTTTTTTATTTTTTTATCTATTAAATATTTAACAATCACTTTATCTTTGATAATTTGTTCAAAAATATCATCCTCTTTTGTATCTTTTTTAAAATTTAGGATATTTCTTTTTTTACATTTATTTGAACTACTATATTTGTTTCGTCTTCTTCAATTAAACTTTTGTTATATTGTGGCCATCTTAAATCTTGACTATCTTCAAGTTGATCAATGCACTCTGATGAAAAGTGAGGAATAATTATTGATATTGATATTAAAATTTTTTTATAATTTTCAATTAAGGTTGTAGATTTATAATTTTTTAAAAGTATCTTATTTAATGTAGAATGGGCTTCGTGCATGTTTGCTATGATAATATTGTAACTAAAATTTTTTAAATTATTTTCTAATTTGTGAATAAATTTGTTTGTAAATTTTATCAATTCATCATCTTGATCTTTTAAATATTTCTTATTTATTTCCTCGTGAAATTTACTATTTAATATCCAAAGTTTTTGAATAAATTTATATGATGCAGAAATCCCTTCCTCAGACCATTGCACGTCTTTTTCAGGTGGACTATCAGATAGTATAAATAATCTAACAGAATCTGCACCAAAATTATTAATAATATTTTCTGGATCAATAGTATTTTTTTTTGATTTTGACATCGACTCTGATGATCCAACTTTTATCAATTTAGAATTATCAGATTTAAGAACTTTTTTTCCATTAATTACTTCTATTTCATCAGGACTTAACCAATTATTGTTATTGTCTTTATATGTTTCGTGACAGACCATTCCTTGTGTAAACAAACCTTTAAAAGGTTCCTTTAGATTAAAATTTTTACTTTTATAAGATAAGGCGTTCATAAAAAATCTTGAATACAATAAATGTAAAATTGCATGTTCAACGCCACCAATATATTGGTCAACTGGCATCCAATAGTCAACATCTTCTTGACTAAATCCGTAATTATTATTTTTTGGAGAGCAGAATCTTAAAAAATACCAAGATGAATCTACAAAAGTATCTAAAGTATCGGTTTCTCTTTTAAAGTTATTATTATTAATTTTGATATTTTTCCAATCACTTATCCTGTCTAGAGGATTTCCAGTTTCATCTAATTTTTTAATCTCAGGTAATAATACCGGTAACATTTCCTTAGGAACTTTTTTTGGATTATTATTTTCATCATAAATTATAGGAATGGGGCATCCCCAATATCTTTGTCTCGAAATACCCCAATCCTTTAATCTAAAATTTATTTTTTTTTCTCCTAAATTTTCTTTTTCTAAGAATTCTATAGTTTTTAAAATTGATTCTGAAGGAGATTTTAATCCATCTAAGAAATCAGAATTAAAAATATATCCTGGTCCAGTATAGGCTTTGTCATTAATTACTAAATCTTCTCCTAATTTTGGTGTAACAACAGGTAAAATTTTTAAGTTATATTTTTTTGCAAAGTCCAAATCTCTTTGATCATGTGCTGGACATCCAAAAACCGCTCCTAACCCATAATCCATTAATACAAAGTTAGCAAAATAAACTGGAATTTTTATATTCTTGTCTAAGGGATTAATTGCAATTAAATCTGTTTTAAATCCTATTTTTTCAGCATTTGCAATCGCTTCTTCTGTTGTCCCAGTATTTGAACATTTATTTTTGAAATCTAGAAAGTCTTTATCTTCTTCGTAATATTTTGATAAGGGGTGGTCAATTGATAAAGCTAAAAATGATGAACCAAATAATGTATCTGGTCTTGTAGTAAAACATTTTATTTTTTCTATTGGTTTGGAGCTAATAATTTTAAATGACACTTCACATCCAAAGGATTTTCCAATCCAATTTTTTTGCATTATTTTTACTTTATTAGGCCATTCATCAAGTGTATCCAAGCTTTCCAATAACTCGTTTGAAAATTTTGTAATATTAAAAAACCATTGATTTAATTTTTTTCTCTCAACAGGATGACCCGATCTCCAACCTTTCCCATCTATGACTTGTTCATTAGCAAGTACAGTTTGATCTACTGGATCCCAATTTACATACTGTTCTTTACGATATACTAATCCTTTGTCATAAAGTTCTAAAAAAAATTCCTGTTGATGTTTGTAATATTCTGGTGAGCAAGTTGAAATTTCTCTATCCCAATCGATAGATAAACCAAGTTTTTTTAATTGTCTTTTCATATTGGAAATATTTTCTTCAGTCCATTGCTTTGGATTTAAATTGTTTTGTTTTGCAGCATTTTCTGCTGGCATACCAAAAGAATCCCAACCCATTGGATGCAAAACATTAAAACCTTGCAATTTTTTGAAACGTGCCAAAACATCACCAATAGTATAGTTTCTAACATGTCCCATATGAATTTTTCCTGAAGGATATGGAAACATTTCAAGACAATAAAATTTTTCTTTAGATTTATCAGTAGATGTTTGAAAAGTTTTATTTTCTTCCCAAAAATCCTGCCACTTCTGTTCGATTTCTTTAAAATTATATCTTGTCACAGAATGATTTAATCGTCATTTAGACTATTACCTGCGTAAGGCTTAAAATTTTTATCTTTATTTTGTTTTTTATATATCGCAGCTTTTTTTAAAATTTCTTTAGTTAGTTCAGATTTTAAATTTCCTTTATAATCTGAAATTGTACAGTTAACTAAATTTTCACATTTTTTATAAAAAATTTTTATGTCTAAAGCATCCGATCTTACTTCGTTACTTAAAAATCTTATTGTAACTTTGATTGCTTCATCGGGATTTTCAGAATACCAATCTGTTATAATTATCCCTCCACTATAATTTGCTGAAGTCAATGGCATAAAATCAATTATATCTAAAGAGGCTCTCCATAATTCATTTGAGCTTGCAAATTCAAAACTTCCAACACCACCACCTGACATATTTTTCATAGCAGTATCAAGTCTGAAACCTTTTCCTTCCTCTAAATTCTTTTTAACTCTTTCTCTTGGATCAGGGGGATTTTTTCTTGCATCTCCTCCTTTGCAATTTAACAGAAGTAAACTTGTTAAAACGGTTGCTAAGATAATTTTGAATAATTTATGAGACATCTTAATTGGTAATATAAAAGGGATTATATACATTAAAAAAAAAAATTAAAAAAACCTTATATTTTACTGTTATTAATAGTGTTGTAAAAATACAACATAAGGTAAAAAAAACCATTATTCTTGGATTTTAGGGAAAAAAAAACACTAAAAATGTTAAAAGTTCAGCGTTTATTATTAATAATAACAATTAAAAAGGAGTAATTAATATGAACAACTTTAAAAAAATTGGATTATCAGCATTAGCTGGTTCTCTAGTTGCTGTTTCAGCACAAGCTGCTGATGTATCACTTAGTGGTGGTGCTTCTGTTGCTTTTACAAGTGCTTTTGACAGTGACAAAACTGGTTACTACATGAATGACAGTGTAACTATGACAATTTCAGGTGAAACTGATAATGGTTTAACTGTTACTACTAGCTTAGAGCTAGATGGTGCTGGTGCGGCTTCTACAGGAAGTTTCGATAACAGAAGCATCAAAATTGGTAACGATGAAATGGGTACAATTACTTTTGCTGGTCACGGTGGTGATTCAGTAATAGGTGGTTGGGATGATGTGATGCCAACAGCTTATGAAGAAGTATTTGCTCTAACTAAGAAAAGAGCTGATGGTACTACTGATGGTAACACAGTAATCGCTGGTTATGGCGGAGATAACTTATGGAGATATGACTCACCAAGTATTAGCGGTGCATCATTCCATATGGCTTACCAATCAACTGGTACTACAGCTGCTTCAGGTGGAACTCCAGCTAGAGTAAGCTCATACAGTGATATGGGTATCCAAATAGCTCCAGAAATGGTTGAAGGTTTATCTATCGGTTATGCAGTTGGTGAGTATGACGAAACTGCTACTAAATCAATCGATGTTTCAACTTTATGGGTTAAATATGCAGTAGGTTCATTTACAGTTGGTGTTCAAGAATCTGAAAGAGATGGATCAGCAGCAACTGACCATGATTCTTCTGACTCTTGGGGTGTATCATACGCTGTGAACGATGACTTCTCAGTATCTTACGGACAACACACGTACGAAGAAGGTACAAGTACAACTGAACAGGAATCATCTGGTTTCTCTGCTTCTTATACATCTGGTGGTGTATCAATAAGTGCAGCGTTTAACTCGACTGATAACATTCAGAACAGTGCAACTGACGACGAAGATTCATACGAAATCGCGTTCTCATTTGCATTCTAATCTAGTTAGATTGTAATTTATAAAAAGGCCTCTTTTTTAAGAGGCCTTTTTTTTATTCAAAATAAGATATTCCAGCAAATTTAGATTGATTTAAAATTTTGAGTTTTTTTATATTTTTTTTAGAAATACCACCCAAAGTAACCACCTCTTTTTTTGTAAGCTTTGAAAGTAATTTAAATTTATTTATTCCTAAATAATTTTTATTCTTTTTAAATAATGATGATAAGAAAATTTGATCAACTTTTTGTATTTCTTTAATTTTTATTTCTTTAAGATTGTGTGCAGATCCTACAATTTTAAAATTTTTTTTTAAGGAATAGGATAAATGCTTTGTATAATTATTAAATGATGGAATATACGCCCCGTCTAAATTAAGTCTTATAGCAAGTCGAATGTTATTAGAGAGATAAAACTTTATTCTTTTTTTTTTACAATAGTTTTTAATTTTTAAAATAAGTTTTTCATCTGCATTTCCTGATGAATAGTTTCTATAAATAATAATAGTTTGCTTATCTTGTTTATCAATATTGTTTGTTTCAAATTTATTTATGAAGTAATATTTAGTATTTTTATGCATAACACTGTTAAAAATTTATTAGATATTGATAATAATATTCAAGTTAATCTCAATAAATTTAATATTAATAGAAGTCCTAAAATTATAGCAGTATCCAAAACTTTTGAAATTGATAAAATTTTACCACTTATAGAACATGGACATATTGATTTTGGAGAAAATAAAGTTCAGGAAGCAAACGAAAAATGGTCGGAAATTAAAAAAAATAATTTGCATATAAAATTACATATGATTGGAAAATTACAGACAAACAAAGTAAAATACGCAGTGAGAATATTTGATTATATCCATTCTGTTGATAGTGCGAAACTTGCCAAAAAAATTGTTGATGAACAAAATAAAATAAATAAAAAAATTAAAGTTTTTTTGCAGATAAACATAGGTGAGGAAGAACAAAAATCAGGTGTTAAAAAAGAAGAAACAGGGCAGCTAGTTTCTTACTGTAAAGAAATTGGATTAGATTTAATAGGACTCATGTGTATTCCCCCAGCAAATATTGATCCCAATAATTATTTTGAAGAGATGAGCAAACTCAATAAATCTTTCGACTTAAAGGAGTTAAGTATGGGTATGTCTTCTGATTATCTTTTTGCCATTAAACATTCCGCTACATATGTTAGAGTTGGTTCTAGTATTTTTGGTCGACGAAATTAAAAAATTTCAATTTTAGAATTTTTTTTGATTAATTTAAGTAGAATTAAAAAATCTTTTTTTTTTAAAGCAATACATCCAGCTGTAGGTTTAAAATCTTTCGTTAAGTGAATAAAAATGCAACTTCCTAGTCCAGTAACAGGTTTCTCAAAATTGTATTTAATTGGTATTAGCAAATCATATTTATGATCACTTCTTCGTAATTTTTCATGTCTAATTTTTTTTTTAATTTTGATAATTTTGTTATATTTTTTTGGAAAGTGAATATCATTGCACCAACCCATATTTCTTTTTATCTCAATTGTTTTAAGTTTTGTTAGTGGTTTTTTTAAACGATCTTTCCTAAAGTAAAGGTTTTCAAGTTTGAATGTGCCTTTTGGAGTTTTTTTGTCTCCCTCTTTCTTGTTTTTTGTTGATCCTTTTTTTCCTATACAACAGTTAAATGTAAATTCATCTAGTTGAAGAGTATGTTTATTTTTTACCAAAATTGTCATAATCTACATCGATGTTAACTCAGAATATAATAGTCTATAAATTTTTAGAATTATATCATATTTTAGAAGAACTTTGCTCAGATTTAAATTTTAACATTTTATATGCAGATGATAAAAATATTTTAAATGATAAATTAAAAAATCTTGATAATTATTTAGTTATTACAAATAATAAAAACTTAAATATCAATCGTCAATTTGTTTTAAATCAAACACCTATAAGTATTTATAAATTAACAGAAAAAATTAACATTGAATTTCTAAAAGCACAGTTCAATAACCAATCAGAAGTAAAAGTAAAAAATTATATTATTGATTTAAATTCTAGAGAAATGTTATTAAAAAAAATTAAGCTTAAATTGACTGAAAAAGAAATTAATACAATTATATTTTTATCTAAATCAAATAAACCAGTTAGCGTTGATGAGTTACAGGAAAAAGTATGGAGTTATCAATCTGATATAGAAACACATACTGTAGAGACTCATATATATCGCTTGAGAAAAAAAATTTTAAATACTTTTAAGGACAATGAATTTATAATTAGTAAAAAAAATGGTTATCAAATTAAATAAAAAAAATCCAATTGCTAAAGACTTATTTTCCAAAAAGTATATACCTAAGACAGTTAAGCCAAAAAAAGGTAAAGGAAGTTTTAAAAGAAAAAAAAATTAATCTAAAGTCTTGCACCGATTTGCTGTATTACTTTAGATGACATTTCGGTACCTTTCTCAAGGCATTTTTTTGTGTGTAATTTATTAATGTATCCATGTAAAAATCCAGCAGCAAATAAATCACCTGCGCCTGTAAGATCAATAATTTTTAAATTTTTTTGAATATCACTTTCAAATACCTCGTTCCCATCAACTGCAATTGCCCCTTTTTCACCTCTAGTTATAATGATTAATTTATTTAGTTGTTTTGAAAAACTTACAACTTCATCAAAATTTTTTGCTTCAATTAAGGATATGATTTCTTGTTCATTCGTAAAAGTTATATCAAGCTTGTTTTTAACTAAGTTTAAAAAATGAGGTTTATGTCTTTCTACACAAAATAAGTCAGAAAGTGACATAGCAACTTTTTTTGCATTATTTATTGCTTTATCGAAAGCTTTCTTAGGTTCTCCCTTGTCCCACAGATATCCCTCTAAAAAAATTATCTCACTTCTTTTAATAGCATTGGTATCAACATCGTTTTCATTAATTTTTCCTGCTGTACCTAAAAAAGTACACATAGTTCTCTCTGAGTCTGGAGTTATCAAGATTAAACATGTTCCTGTTGGTAATACTTCTTTTTTTTTTGAATAAAAATATTCTACGTTTTCCTTTTTTAAACCTTCTTCATAATTACTACCAAATTTATCATCTGAAATTTTTCCTATAAATCCAACTTTATTACCAAGTTGAGATATACCGACTATAGAGTTTGCAACTGATCCTCCAGAAACAGTTTTTTCTATTTTAAGATTTTTTAATAGATTTTTGAACTCATTTTCATCAAATAATAATTTCATAGTACTTTTTGTAAGATTATTTTGCTCAATGAAATTGTCATCTACTTTACAAATTACATCTACAATAGCATTACCTATTCCCAAAATTTTCATATTAAGCTTTTTTTGTAATAACAGGTTTTTTTCTATTTGGGTAGCACGTAGTACATATTTTACAACTTAGCCCATAACAATCTCTAGCTTTACAATATTCTCTACCATAAAAAATTATCTGTAAATGAAGTTTTGACCAGGTTTTTTTTGGAAAAATTCTTTTTAGATCTTTCTCAGTCTGAACTACATTTTTTCCATTTGTTAAACCCCATCTTTGTGCAAGTCTGTGAATATGAGTATCTATAGCAAAAGCTGGAAATCCAAAACCTTGAGACATTACTACACTTGCTGTTTTATGGCCCACACCAGGTAATTCTTCAAGTTCTTCAAAAGTTCTAGGTACTTTACCCTTATGTTTTTCTAGCACTTGTTTTGACATCAAGTAAATGCTTTTAGCTTTGACTCTAAAAATCCCAATTTTTTTTATTAATTTTTCAATTTTCTTTTTTCCTAATTTTACAAAATGTTCTGGCTTATAGTATTTTGGATATATATGTTTTGTTACATTGTTGACATTTATATCAGTACATTGAGCAGACAGTAAAACTGAAATTAAAAGAGTGAAAGTATTTTTACTTTTTAGAGGAACTGGTACTTTAGGATAAATTTTATTTAAAGTTTTGATAATTATTTTTGCTTTTTCTTTTTCATTCATTAAGAAAAGTTAAGTAAATCTCTCATTGAATATAATCCTGGTTTTTTTTTCATTAACCATTTTGATGCTGTTAAAGCTCCATCTGAGTAAAGTGCTCTATCAAAAGCCTCATGATTTAATGTAATTATTTCTTTACCGCTTGAGAATTTTACCTCATGTTCACCAATAATTTCACCTTTTCTAATTGAGTTAAAATTAATTTTTTTTCCATAAGGAAATGTTTTTTTATTCAAGAATTTCTTACCAATTAAATTATATAAATTTTTATTTTTTCCATCAGCAATTCCCCTTCCAAGCATTAATGCTGTACCAGATGGATAGTCTTTTTTATGTTTGTGGTGTACTTCAAATATTTTGCTCAAGTATTCCTCATTTAGTGATTTAGAGGCAATTTCAGTTAAATACATTAATAAATTTACACCCAAACTCATGTTACCAGCTTTTAAAATAGCTATTTTTTTTGAATATTTTTTAATTTGATTTTCTTGAGCTCTAGAAAATCCAGTGGTACCAATTACTACTTTTTTTTTTAATTTTGATGCTATTTTTAATATTTCAAGGGTGCATTTAGGAACAGTAAAATCAATAATTATATCAATTTTTTTAAAGGCTTTATCAGAATTTAATTCAGGTTTAATTCCATTAAATTTTTTATTTACCAATCTATTTTCTGTAAGTGTAACTAATTTGAAATTTTTATTTTTCTTAGATGACTCGATGAGTTGTTGACCCATCCTTCCCATGCATCCTGAAATAGCTAAATTAATTTTTTTCATTAAGTGATAAAATATAGAAGTATCATAAGAACAATTATAATGACACCCCAAATACTTAAATTTTTAAAAAATACTTTTTTTTTAAAGTTTGATTTTATGAAGCTAGGTAAAATTAGAATTAGTATTAATATTAAAGCTATTGATGGAATTATTTCCTCTAAACCCACAAATTAATTCTTCCAAAAGTCTTTTGCTTTTTGAAAAAACTTTTTAATACTTGGATTTGACTTGTCGTTTTCTATTTCTCTAAATTGTTCTAATAATTCTTTCTGTTTTTTGTTTAAATATACAGGCACTTCTGTTTTTACCTGAACATATAAATCACCAAAATCACCTCTTCTCATAAATGGCATTCCTTTACCTTTTAATCTAAATTGTTTACCATTTTGAGTTCCATCTGGAATTTTTATTTTTGCCCGCCCACCATCAATTGTTGGTATTTCAATAGTAGTTCCAAGAGCTGCATCAGCAAGAGATAGAGGAAATTCAAAAAATAAGTTTTCATCTGATCTTTTAAATAGTTCATGAGAATGAACATTTATAAATAAATATAAATCACCTGTAGCACCACCTCTGCTGCCAGCTTCACCCTTTCCAGCAAGTCTTATTCTAGTGCCATCATCTACTCCTTTCGGAATAGTTACAGATATTTTTTTGGATGCTTGTTTTTTGCCCTGACCATTACAATCATTGCATGGATTGGTGATTTCTTCACCATTACCATTACATTGTGGACATGTTTGTTGAACAGTAAAGAAACCCTGGTTAGATCTTATTCTTCCATTTCCTCCACAATAAGAGCACCTGTCTGGAGAATAACCTGGTTCTGAACCATTACCTTTACAGGTTCCACATTGCTCAGTAGTTGCAAATTTTATATCTTGTTTTTTCCCGTGATAAGCTTCCTCTAATGAAATTGACAAATCGTACCTTAAATCTGAACCTCTGTTGTTTGACCTTCTGTTTCTTGATCTCCCTCCACCTCCAAAATCACCAAAGAAATCTTCAAAAATATCTGAAAAATCAGCTCCACTAAAACCACCAAAACCGCCACCTGGTCTACCACCACCATTTTCAAATGCAGCATGTCCAAAGTTATCGTAGTTTTGTCTTTTTTCTTTGTCTGAAAGTATTCCGTAGGCTTCACTAGCTTCCTTAAATTTCTCCTCAGCCTTTGAATCACCTGGATTTTTATCTGGATGATATTTAACTGCTAGTTTTCTATATGCAGATTTTAGCTCATCAGGACTTGCGCTTTTCTTAACGCCTAGGACATCATAATAGTCTCTTTTAGCCATCAAATTACCCCAGACAATTAAATGTCAGTTTATGCGCTTTTTTCTTTATTCTCGTCTTTTACTTCTTCGAAATCAGCATCAACAACATTCTCGTCTTTTTTACCTGTATCATCTCCACCATCATCTTTTCCTGATTCTGGTTTAGCACTTTGTTGTGATTTGTAGATTGCTTCTCCAAGTTTCATTGAAGCTTGAACTAAAGCTTCTGTTTTTTTCTTGATATCTTCAATATCTTCACTTTTTAGAGCTTCTTTTACAGCAGATGATGCATCTTCAATTGCTTTTTTCTCTGCATCTGAAATTTTTGATCCATGCTCTTTTAAGTTTTTCTCAGTTGAATGAATTAAAGTGTCTGCTTGGTTTCTAACATCAACCGACTCTCTTTTCTTTTTATCAGCTTCTTTATTAGCTTCAGCATCTTTGACCATTTTTTCAATTTCTTCATCACTTAATCCACCAGAAGCTTGAATTTGTATCTTCTGCTCTTTACCTGTTCCCTTGTCTTTTGCCGAAACATTTACGATACCGTTAGCATCAATATCAAATGTAACTTCAATTTGAGGAACTCCTCTTGGAGCTGGCGCAATACCTACCAATTCAAAATTACCTAATAACTTGTTATCAGAAGCCATCTCTCTTTCACCCTGTAAAACTCTAATAGAAACAGCTGGCTGATTATCTTCAGCGGTTGAGAAAACTTGGCTTTTTTTAGTTGGAATTGTCGTGTTTTTATCAATTAGTTTTGTTGAAACACCACCAAGCGTTTCAATACCTAATGATAACGGTGTAACGTCTAATAAAAGAACGTCTTTAACATCTCCTTGTAAAACTCCTGCTTGAATAGCAGCACCCATTGCAACTACTTCATCTGGGTTTACACTCTTATTAGGGTCTTTTCCAAAAAAATTTTTAACTTCTGCTATAACTTTTGGCATTCTAGTCATACCACCAACCATAACCACTTCATCTATCTCACTTGCGGTAATTCCTGCATCTTTTAAAGCAGTCTGACATGGAGGCATTGTTCTAGCAATTAAGTCTTCAACTAAAGCCTCAAGTTTTGCTCTAGTCATCTTTAAATTAATGTGTTTCGGACCTGTTTTATCTGCAGTTATAAATGGTAAATTTATGTCTGTTTGTTCTGCAGATGATAATTCTATTTTTGCTTTTTCAGCCGCTTCTTTTAATCTCTGCAAAGCAAGTTTATCTGATTTAAGATCAATACCATTATCTTTCTTAAATTCAGAAATTAAATAATCAACGATAGCATTATCAAAATCTTCACCACCTAAAAAAGTATCTCCATTAGTTGATTTAACTTCAAATACACCGTCACCTAACTCAAGTATAGAAACATCAAATGTTCCTCCACCTAGATCGTATACAGCAATTTTTTTATTTTGTTTTTTGTCTAAACCATAAGCTAGCGATGCAGCAGTTGGTTCATTGATAATCCTCAAAACTTCTAGTCCTGCAATTTTACCTGCATCTTTTGTAGCTTGTCTTTGTGCATCATTAAAATATGCTGGTACAGTAATTACAGCTTTTGTCACTTCAGATCCTAAATATTTTTCAGCTGTCTCTTTCATCTTTTGTAATATGAATGCAGAGATTTGTGAGGGAGAATACTTTTCTCCTTTAGCTTCAATCCAAGCGTCTCCTTTTTCAGAGTTAACTATCTTAAATGGTGCAGCTTCAACATCTTTTTTTACTGTTGGATCATCAAAATTTCTTCCGATTAATCTTTTAACTGCAAAAATTGTATTTTCAGGATTTGTTACTGCCTGTCTTTTTGCAGGTTGACCTATTAATTTTTCATTTTCATCAGTAAATGCAACTACAGAAGGTGTCGTTCTTGCTCCTTCTGCATTTTCTAAAACCTTAGCTTGTGTCCCTTCCATTACCGCAACACAAGAGTTGGTTGTTCCTAAGTCTATTCCAATTATTTTGCTCATAACTTTATTTTCTCTCTTTCGTCATATAGGGTTTAAATTTGAAACTACAAGTTGATCTCATTATTATTTATCTCCTGAATTTTCCTGATTTTGTTCAGTTTTTTCTTCTTTTTTGGTAATTTTTTTTGAGACACCAACTAATGAAGGTCTTAAAAGTCTATCTTTAATAGTAAAGCCTTTTTGAATCTCTTGAACAATTGTTCCAGCTTCTTTAGTGTCATCTTCAATCTCCATCATTGCTTGATGAAAGTTAGGATCTAGTTTTTTGTTAATACAATCAATTGGTTTAATATTGTTTTTTTCAAAAATAGAAATTAAATCTTTCTTAATTATCTCTAAATGCTCCAGTGTCATCTTTAAAGCGTCTGTTTCTTTTAATTTGTCATCACTTTCTAAAAAATGTTTAGAACGATCTAAGTTATCAATTAAATTTAATGCTTCTTTAGCAAAACTAGAACCTCCATACTCAAAGGCATCCTCTTTTTCTTTTTCAAACCTTCTTCTTTGATTTTCCATTTCAGCAAAAGTTCGTGCCAGTTTATCTTCTAGTTCAGCAATTTTTTCTTCTGGAGTTGGTTCTTTAATTTCTTCTTTGGTTTCCTGAGGTGTTTCTTGTTTATTTTCACTCTTCGAGCTTTCCTTAGGTTTTTCAGTTTCTTTTTCTAAATTCTGATTTTCGTTTTTCGAAGTATTGTTTTGGTTTTCTTCTTTTTCCATAAGCTAATATATGGTAAGGAATTTAATTATTTCTAGATGTCTAAGCTAAAAATTAAACAATTACTCATTGGTACTAACAACAAGGGTAAATTAAGAGAAATTAGGAGTTTATTACCAAATTATATCAAAATTTACTCTACTTCTAATTTTAAACTTAAAAGTCCTGCTGAAAATGGAAAAACTTTTGAGGAAAATTCCTTAATTAAATCAAAACATTTCTCTAAAAAAACTGGTCTGATTTGTTTGGCTGATGACTCTGGTTTGGAGATAGATCATTTAGATAAAAGACCTGGAATTTATTCTGCACGATGGGGAGGAAAATCTGGGGATTTTAATAAAGCTATTAAAAAAGTATTTAGGGAGTTAGATAAAAAGGATAAGAATTGGAAAAATAAAAAAATTAAAGCAAGATTTGTTTGTGCTCTATCAATCTATCATTTAAATAAAAAAATTGCTTGTGTAGTAGGCAAAGTTGAGGGTCGAATATCAAATGAGCCAAAGGGGAAAAATGGATTTGGTTATGATCCAATTTTTATTCCACTAAAAAAATCTAAAACATTTGGTGAAATGAAATCATCTCAAAAATATAAAATGGACCATCGTTATCAAGCTTTCAAAAAGCTTAAAAGATTTCTGTAAGTTTTTTATCTTCTATTTTATAAAAATTTAATCTGTGATTAATTTTGTTATCTTTAATATCAAAAATTCCTATCTTACCTTTAAATGAATTTTTTTTCTTAAATAATTTATCCGTTTTCGAAAGATCTGATTTCAATGTAAGATAATATACTAAACCAACCAAATCATAACTTAACAACGAGAGATGGGATGGGTTTTGATTAAAAGCATTAAAATATTTAATTTTATAATTATCAAAATTTTCTTTATTAATTGATGGATAATAAATTGGTTGAATATTTGTCTCTTTCATTAAACTTTCATCAAACCATTGGTTAAGAGTTATAAAATATTTATTTTTTGGAGATACATCAGTGTAGAGCAAAGAGGTTGCAACACTTTTAAGGCTTTCATCAAAATCAGATATTACAACTGCATCAAAATTTACATTTCCAATCGTGTATTTTTTTTCCAAGCTTTTAATTTTTCTTTCTTTATTTGGTTCATTTGACTCTTGAACTCTTCTTATTTCATCAGCAAGATTTTGTTTCCTAATTTTGTATTTAGTTATTTTCTCAATTTGTTTTGTAAGTTTTGTTGGCTCAGTATTGTATTCAAAATTTTTAAAAACTTTTATTTTGGAATTTTTAACACCATCTTTGACTTCAAACTCAAAATTCTGAATTGGTGTTAAAAAAAGAGTTTTTTGTAAATTATTATTATCTAAAAATTTTTTTATAGTATTAAACTGTGATGTGGAATTTATACCAGCAGAAATTACATTTTCAGGTAAATCTAAAGTTTTATTTGTTAATGATAAAAAAGTTAAATCTTTCATTTCATCTAAATAAGTTAAACTTTCATGAAATATTGGTCCAATGACAATTTTTATTCCCATTTGTTTTAATTCAAAAGCAGACTTAAGAGTTTTGTTGGCTCTTGTTGCAGTATCTTTTGGATAAATTTCAATTAAATCATTATTAATATCTTTGACAGCTAAACTTACAGCCTTAATAATAGAAGTTCCTAGATCTTTATTTTCTCCAGTCATCGGAACTAACAGTCCAATTTTTATTTTTTCATTGGCATTAACTAAATTTAAGAAGTTTAATAATAAGAGAAGTAAAGAAATGGAAATAATTTTGATAATCTTTTTCATTTTGATGTTATTATATAATTTTTAAGCTGAATTATGTTCACAAAATCACAATTTAAATCAAATGATTATAAAAATGGGCTTTATTTAGTAGCAACACCAATAGGTAATTTAAAAGATATATCGTTTAGATCCTTAGAGATTCTGGAAAAATCAGATTATATACTTTGTGAGGATACACGTGTCTCTAAACATTTATTAGAAAAATATCAAATTAAATCAAAATTGATTTCAAACCATAAATTTAATGAAAAAAAAAATACATTACAAATAATTGAATATTTAAAATCAGGTAAATTAATTTCACTTATATCAGATGCAGGAACTCCAAGCATCTCTGATCCAGGCCTAGTATTGGTAAATGAATGTATAAGAAATAATCTTAACATATTTTCAATACCTGGACCCTCAGCAGTTACAACTGCTGTTGCAGCAAGCGGGTTTTCAGATAAGTTTATATTTTATGGTTTTCTACCAGAAAAAAAAAATCAAATTGAAGATGAATTGAAAAAACTATCAAATTTTAATCACAGTTTAGTTTTTTTTTCATCATCAAAAAAAATAAATAAACTTATTCCTGCATTTAAAAAATTTTTTAATGGAAGAAAAATAGTCTTCTGTAGAGAGCTGTCTAAATTATATGAAGAGTATATTAGAAAGAATATTGATGAATTGGAATTATTTAACAATGAATTAAAAGGCGAATTAACAATAGTTATTTCTGAAAAAAAAGAGGAAAAAGCTTCGCAAAATCTAAGTGAATCAGATATTAATTTAATTAAGAAAATGATTAACAAATTAACTACAAAAGAAATTACAGATTTAATATGTAACAATAAAAATATTCCCAAAAAAGTGGTTTATAATTTTTGTTTAAAATTAAAAAATGAAATTTAAAATTTTAATAATTATTTTTTTATCAATTATTCTATCAGGTTGTGTGCCAGGAGTTAGCTCAACTGGTTTATTTGGGACAGGAGTATCAGTAGCAATTGACCCAAGAACTGTCGGCACGCAAATAGATGACTCTATTATGCAAAAAACAATTTCAAGTAAAATACTTGCTATGGATAAAAAACATTTTTTAAAAGTTAAAACTAAAGTTTTGGATGGAAGAATATTTATTACGGGAAAAGTTGATGCACCAGAAGAAAAGTTAAAAATTACTAAAATTGCCTGGGAAACAAAAGGCGCAAGATCGGTAAGAAATGATATTAAAATAAAAGAGGAATTTAATTTTAAGCAGTCAGCAAAAGATTTACTTATAACATCTCAATTAAGAACTGCTTTGATAGTAAATAAAAATATAAAAGCAACAAATTATCAAATAGATACTTATAAAAAGAAAATTTACGTTTATGGAATAGCTTTAACTGATGAAGAAAAAGAAATGGTTATCAGTGAAGCAAAAGAAATTCTTGATGTAGAAGATGTTGTTGCAAGTATTTTGCTACTTGAAGATTTGAGAATTCAAAAAAATTAATCTATTTTATATTCAATTACCTCAGATGAATAAGCAGCAATTGAAGCTAAATTGATAATTTCTGATGTTGAAGATCTAAGAGGAGCAATTTCAATTGGCAAACCAAGTCCAATCAATAAGGGTCCTATAACTTTAGTATCACCTAAAGTTTTCATTAGTTTATAAGATATAGCTGCACTATGTTGTCCAGGCATTATCAGAATATTTGCTTTACCTACTATTTTTGCAAAAGGGTATAGTTCTTCATAATCAGGATTTAAAGCAACATCAGGCTGCATATCACCGTCAAATTCAAAATTAACTTGTTTATCTTTTAAAATATCTACTGCCGTACGAATATGTTTTGTTCTACTTGTCAAAGGTTGTCCGAATGTGGAATGTGAAACAAATGCTATTTTTGGATCAATTCCAAAAAGTCTTACCACTCTTGCAGCTGAAATTGCAATCTCAGCCATTTCTTCTGATGTAGGGTATTCATGAACGCTTGTATCTGCAATGAAAATAGTTTTCCCCTTATTGACAACCATGTTTAGTCCAAACATTATTTCACCTTTTCTAACATCAACAACTTGTTTAATTTTTTCAAGAGATGCTCCAAAACGTCTAGTATTTCCAGTAACTGCACCATCCGCATCTCCACAAGCGACCATGCTAGTAGCCCAGACAACTCTATCGTTTCTGACCATTCGATCGCAATCTCTTTCTAATAAACCTTGTTCTCTTTGAAGTTTTTTGAATAGATGATTTACATATTTTTTTCTTTTTTCTTCATCTTTTGAATTAGTAATTTCAATATCAAAATTTTCGCTGTAACCTATATTTTTAATCTGTTCTTTAATTTTACTTTCTTTACCAACCAAAATTGGAATACCAAGTTTTGAATTTTTAAATGCTATTGCAGCTTTTAAAGTATTTTCATCTTCTCCATCTGCAAAAACAATTCTTTTTTGATTTTTTTTTATGAACGAGTTTATACCTTGCATAATTGTAACTGTTGGGTCTAATCTTTGTTTAAGTTGCTCTTTGTAGATTTCAAAGTTATCAATTTTTTTTCTAGCAACTCCACTTTCAATAGCAGCCTGAGCTACAGCAGCTGGAATAACACTAATTAGTCTTGGATCAAAAGTTGATGGAATTATATAATCTTTTCCATAATGAGGTCTTTCACCTCCCATAGCTGCAACAACTTCATCTGGCACATCTTCTCTAGCAAGTTTTGCTATAGCTTCAGCAGCAGCAACTTTCATTTCTTCATTAATTGTTTTTGATCTTACATCTAGTGCGCCTCTGAATATGTAAGGAAATCCAATTAAATTATTTACTTGATTGGGATAATCTGATCTTCCAGTTGCAATAATTGCATCATCTCTTACTTCATTTATTTCTTCTGGTGTAATCTCTGGATCAGGATTTGCACATGCAAATATTATAGGATTTTTAGACATGCTTTTAACCATTTCTTTTTTCAAAACACCCTTTGAGGATAATCCTAAGAAGACATCAGCTCCTTTAATTGCATCACTTAAAGTTCTTAAATCTGTATTAATTGCAAATCTTGATTTCCATTGATCTATACCTTCCGCTCTTCCTTTATAAATCACACCTTTTCGATCTAGCATTATTACATTTTCAGATTTAACACCCGAGTTAATAAATAACTCCGTACAAGCCTGAGCAGATGCACCTGCACCATTAACCACAACTTTTATATCTTTGATTGATTTTCCACTTATGTCGAGTGCATTCAGTAAAGCTGCTGTTGTGATAATTGCTGTTCCATGTTGATCATCATGAAATACTGGAATATCTAATATTTCTTTAAGTTTTTGCTCTATGATAAAACAATCTGGTGCAGCTATATCCTCTAAATTTATTCCTCCGAAACTCGGAGCAAAGTTTTTAATTGAATTGATAATTTCATCAGCGTCTTTACAGTCTATTTCTAAATCAATCGAATCTATATCTGCAAACCTTTTAAATAGTACTGCCTTTCCCTCCATAACTGGTTTAGAGGCTAATGCTCCTAAGTTGCCCAATCCTAAAATTGCAGAACCATTACTAATTACGGCTACTAAATTTCCTTTACTCGTATAATCATAAGCTGCTTCTGGATCCTCACTTATTTTTTTAACTGGGGCAGCAACCCCTGGAGAATAAGCAAGAGCAAGGTCTCTTTTAGTAGTCATGTTCTTTGAAGAAATTATTTCGATCTTGCCAGGTTTCTTATCTTTATGAAAATCTAAAGCTTCTTTATCTGTGTAATGATCAATCTTTGTTTTTTTCATTTTTATTAAACTGAATACAAACTTTATCTATTTTATATTTTTTATTATTTGGAATATTTGATCTATATATTCTGATAATAAGTATACAATTAGGGTAAAATTAAGACTAATATGATTTATGAACTTAATTAAGTCAACAGGCACATTTGGCTTTTATACCATCATTAGCAGATTGCTTGGATATATTAGAGATATATTAATTGCAATATTTCTTGGAACAGGTTTGTTGGCAGATGCTTTTTTTGTAGCATTTCGAATTCCAAATACATTTAGAAGATTATTCTCAGAAGGAACCTTCAATGCAGCTTTTGTGCCTAGTTATACCTCTGAAATGAACAAAGGAAAAAAACCTGCGAACGATTTTGCAAATAATATTTTTAATCTTTTGTTTTTAGGTCTCCTAATTTTAACAATAGTCGTTCAGATTTTTACGCCTGGATTTGTATCAATTATTGCCCCAGGTTTTGTAGATGATTTAGAAAAAATGGATTTAGCTATCAGCTTAACAAGGATTACTTTTCCTTTTTTATTATTTATTAGTTTAGCATCTTTTTTTTCTGCAATATTAAATTCTCATAATAAATTTGCTGCAGCTTCAGCAGCACCAATTCTATTAAATGTTATTTTAATTATTGTTTTATTATTTTCTAAAGCTTTAGGAGATGAGCTTGTTTACTATTTATCTTATGGTGTATCTTTAGCAGGATTCTTACAATTAATTTTTTTATATTATTTTGTCAAAAGATTTTTTTCATTTAAATTTAATTTTAAGTTAGCAAGTGATGAAAAAATTAAGTTCTTTTTTAAAAAACTATTACCAAGCATTTTTTCATCTGGTGTGACGCAAATCAATATTTTGGTTGGAACAATTATTGCTTCCTTCCAAGCTAGCGCAGTTTCTTATCTTTATTATGCAGACAGAATTTATCAGATTAATCTAGCGATAGCTGGTATTGCCATTGGAGTAGTGATTCTGCCACAACTTTCAAGGTTTGTAGACTCTAAAAATGAAGAAAAAATTTCTCTTATTCAAAACAAAGCTTTAGAGCTTAGTTTATTTTTAAGTATTCCAGCAACAATAGCTTTAATGATTGGTTCAGAGCAAATAATTTCAGCGTTGTTTGGTTATGGTAATTTTAATAAAGAATCTGTTAATAATTCAAGTCTTGCTTTATTCTATTTTGCCTTAGGTTTACCCGCTTTTGCTTTGATAAAAGTTTTTTCAAGTTTTTTCTTTGCTAATCATAATACAAAAATACCATTTTATATTTCGTTGATTTCAGTTCTTTTAAATATTTTAATTAGTATTTATTATTTTAACAAAATAGGTTTTATTATAATTCCAATCGCAACTTCAGTCTCATCATGGTTTAATGCAGTAGTACTTTTTATATATTTAAAAAATAAAAATTTGTTTTATTTTAAAAATAATTTTATTTTAAATTTCTTTAAAATAATTTTTGCATCAATTTTAATGGGATTATTCTTTAATTTTCTATTAAACTTTTTTGAAAATCAACTTTCATTTTATTATAGCTTTAAATCAATTTATTTAATCTTAAACGTATTATTTGCACTATTCTTTTACATATTTATTTGTTATTTCATCAAAGCTTTTAAAATTAGTGATATTAAATTAAACTATTAAAAATATGGGTAAAAAAATATTTTCTGGTGTTCAGCCAACAGGCAATCTTCACCTCGGTAATTATTTAGGTGCAATCAAAAACTTTGTAGACCTTAATAATAACCCTGATAATGATTGTATATTCTGTGTGGTTGATCTGCACGCAATTACAGTTAAACAAGACCCAAAAGAGCTAAAAAATAATATTCGAGAGACCGTAGCTACTTTCATAGCAAGTGGAATTGATCCCAAAAAAAGCATTATTTTTAATCAATCTGGTGTAGCAGCCCATTCAGAGGGAGCTTGGATTTTGAGCTGTGTTGCTCGAATGGGTTGGTTAAATAGAATGACACAATTCAAGGAAAAAGCAGGTAAAGATAAAGAAAAAGCAAGCGTTGGACTATACTCATATCCTGTTTTAATGGCAGCGGATATTCTTTTGTACGATGCGACTCATGTCCCTGTCGGTGATGATCAAAAACAACATCTTGAGCTATGTAGAGATATTGCTCAAAAGTTTAATAACGATTTTGATCAAGATAACTTTTTGCAAGTACCTGAACCTTTAATTCAAAAAGAATTTTCTAGAATTATGAGTTTAAAAGATGGATCAAAAAAGATGAGTAAATCTGAATTATCAGATTTAAGCAGAATTAATTTAACAGATGACAGAGATGCAATTGTAAATAAAATAAAAAAAGCAAAAACTGATCCATTACCAATGCCAAGTAGTGTCGAAGAATTAAATGAGAGGTTAGAGGCAAGAAACCTTCTTGGCATATATTCTAGTTTAAATAATTCAACTTTACAAAATACAGTCGAAAATTTTTCAGGGAAAAATTTCTCTGAATTTAAAAATCAACTTTCTGATTTATTGGTTAAAAAGATTGAACCTATATCTTTAGAAATAAAAAAACTTTTAAATGATCAACCTTATTTAGATAAAATCCTTCTAGAAGGAGTTGAAAAAGCAAATTTAATTGCATCAAAAAAGATAGATAGAATTAAAGAAATACTAGGATTTTAATATAATTTAAATATCAAGTTTAAATTTTAGAAATAAGCTCTATATATATTTACAACATGTTCGTACAAACAGAAATAACGCCAAATCCTAATTCATTGAAATTTCTTCCCGGGAAGAAAGTATCAAATAGTGGTCCTTATGAAATCACAAATAAAGATCAGATAAATAATGATTTGGTTAGAAATATCTTATCAGTCAATGGGGTTGAGGGTATTTTTTTAGGACAAGATTTTATTTCAGTAAATAAAAATGACCAAATTAAATGGGACGAAATTAAACATATTGTTATTTCATTAATAAACGATTTTTATCTAGATGGTAAAGAATACGTCATTGATGAAAATGAAGAGGAAAAAAATAACAATTTTAGTGAAATTGAGAAAAAAATTGTAAAAATTTTAGATCAAAAAATTAGACCTGCAGTTGCGAGAGATGGCGGTGATATAAAATTTAAAGAATTTAAAGACGGAATAGTAAAAGTACAATTACAAGGAAGCTGTTCAGGCTGTCCAAGCTCGACAATGACTTTAAAGCAAGGAGTACAAAATCTTCTATGTCACTATCTTCCAGAGGTAAAGGAAGTTGTTGCAATATAAAAGTTTATGAAAAAAAATTTTATCAAATTTCAATTTAGTAAAAATAAAAGTATTAATTCTATTTCTAGATTTATGTTAAGTGGGATTTTTTTAATCTCATTTTTTTATGTAACACCGATTTTTATTAACTTTGCTGAAAAAAATTTTAATCATAAAGAATTTACAAATAATTCTAAAAATCTTTTATTAAAAAAACTTAATACAAATGGCTTAATTGAGGAAGATGTCTCAGGTGAAGTAGATGAGATGGATTTACTTTATGATATTTTAGAGGAAAATAATTCAGAAATTAATTTAGTTAGGTACACAACCTCAGAAATTAATTCATTATTTAAAGAGGTAAACTATAACTTAAAAGATGTGAGGGAAAATAAACTTGTAAAGCCTATCGATATAGGACTTCTTCCAAACGAAATAAATGACATCTCTAGTTCAAAGAAAAAAAAGGAAATGTTTATTAAAATAATCCTCCCATTGATTGTTAAAGAAAACACTAAAATTAGAGTAGATAGAAAAAGACTCTTTACGATTTTAAATAAAAGTAGCAATACCGACATCGAAAAAAAATGGCTTGAAAAAAAATTTAAGCAATATGGTGTTAGGCAAAATGATTTTTCATCATTAAAGGTAAGAATGGATGAAATTCCAGCCTCGTTAGCAATTGCTCAAGCAGCAAAAGAAACAGGTTGGGGAACTTCAAGATTTGCAAGAAAAGGAAATGCTTTATTTGGTCAATGGACATGGTCAGGTGAAGGTTTAAAGCCTAAAGAAGCTGAGAAAGGCGAAACTCATAAAGTAATGAAATTTAATAGTTTACAATTATCTGTGAGAGCATATTTAAGAAATTTAAATACTCATAAATCCTACATAAATCTGAGAAAAGCTAGAAGTGAATTGAGAAGTGACGATAAACCACTTGATAGTTTAATTTTATCTAAACATTTAGATAAATATGCAGAAACTGGAAGTCAGTACATTGAAGTACTACAAAAAATAATCAGTCAAAATAAATTGAAAGATTTTGATGAGGCAAGATTATTGCCATCTAGTAAGGATTTAGAAAGCTTGATTTAATTTTTCTTGATAGGAAATTGAACTCCAAACCATCTCCATTTACCATTATCGTTTAAAGAACAGTTGATCCTGCCTCTTCTAGGTTTAAAAGGTTCTCTAAATTCAATAGTTAAGATTTGATTAGATAAATTAGTTTTAGATTTATCCCACTTGTCTCCTTCGTTGGAATAACATGTAATATTGCTTAAATTTTTTTGTTCTTTAAAAAATTCAACTTTAAAATTTGGTGGATTATCATTTTTTGTAAGCTGTTTTTCACTTGGAGATAAACTTTTATATTCTAAAGGATAATAATTAATTATAGATTTAAATCTTTTAAGCTCTCCATATTTTTCATTTATCGGAAATCTTGGCAATTCAAATTTATTTTTGTTAAGATCAATAACCCCTGAATGTTGACCAAATGCGTATCCAAAGTTTTGAGAAATATAATCTCTCATAAATTTAGAATATTCACCAAATGGATAAGAGAATAGACTAGGAATATAATTAAGTTCGTGTTTAAAAATCTTGTTTGCAGTTTCTATATCTAAAATGAAATTTTCTTCAGTTTCTTCTATTAGGTATTCGTGGCTATGTGAATGGTGTCCAATTAAAGAAAAATCCACTGCATCAATTTCTCTAATTTGATCCCAGGTCATATAACCCTTGTTTCCAACTGGTTCTGTTGAAACAAAAAGTATAAATGGAATTTTGTTATCTCTTAAATATGGCCAAGCTTCATTGTAAAATGATTCAAATGCATCATCAATTGTTATCAATACTTCTTTTTCTGATTTTGAAGTTTTAAATTTTGTATCAAATTCATTAGGATTAAGAAAATTGTATTTAGAATTTTTAACAATTTCTATGTGCTTCTTAAATACCTCCATATTAATATTAGTTGATGGGTATTTATGTTCGTTAAAACGATGATACATTATCGATAAAATCCCATTATCTTCTGAATAAAATTTGATATTATTTTCATCTGATTTAGAACTAAAACTAAAAAACAAAGATAAAATGAATAAACTTATAATTGATGTAGCTGGAGATAAAATTTTTTTAATGATCATAGCTAATGATCATATTTACAATATTACTCATGAGAATACTAAAATAAATTATGAAAAATTAACTTTGATAATAAAAGAATTTTTAGAATTAAATAAATTCGAATTGAAGGATATCAACAAAATATACATTAACAGAGGCCCAGGAAGTTTTGCGGGGATCAGAAATTCTATTTCTGTTGTAAAGGCTCTAAAATTAGCAAAGAATATTGATTATTATTGTTATAGTTTAGAAGATTTTAAAGGTGAAAAAGATATAAAATATGAAAATGTCCCTCATTTGTGCGATAAATTTAAAATTAAAAAAAATTTGATTAACCCTATTTATATAAGTTAAAATTAAATTATGTCTGAAACAATTGAACAAAAATGTTTAGCAAAAGGTGTGAAATTGACAGACCAGAGAAAAATAATTGCTCAGGTCATGTCAGAGTCTACCGATCATCCTGATGTTGATGAACTTTACAATAGAGTTTCAAAGATTGATAATAAAATAAGTATTGCTACCGTCTACAGAACAGTAAAATTATTTGAAGAATCTGGAATACTTACTAAGCATGAGTTTAAAGGTGGAAAAGCAAGGTATGAAGAGCTTAATGAAGGACATCATGATCATTTAATAGATGTGAAGTCAGGTGAAATAATAGAATTTGTTGATGAAGAAATCGAAAAACTTCAAAAAAAGGTAGCAGATAAATATGGTTACACTTTAGTTGATCATAAGCTTGAACTTTATGGGATAAAAAAAAAATCCTAAACTAGAATGCAAAAAATTTTCATTAAAACGTTTGGTTGTCAAATGAATGAATATGATTCAAATAGAATTTTTGACTCAGTAAAGAAAATTGGTTATCAAAAAAGTGAAAATCTAGAAGAAGCTGACTGTTACTTATTAAACACTTGTCACATTAGAGATAAAGCAAAAGAAAAAGTTTATTCTGAAATAGGAAGAGTTAAAAAAAGCTTTAGAGCTAAAAAAAAACCATTAGTAATAATTGCAGGGTGTGTTGCTCAAGCAGAAAACCAAGAGATGCTTAAACGTGAGCCTTATATAGATTTAGTAATTGGCCCTCAAGCTTATCATAAGATTAACGAAACAATTCTGGATCATATTGAAAAAAGAAAAAAAATTGAACAAACAGATTTTGATGCTGTTTCAAAATTTAAATATTTTAGCAAAATAAAGAATGAGGCAGGTAAGGTTTCGTCTTTTTTAACTATACAAGAAGGATGTGATAAGTTTTGTCATTTTTGTGTGGTTCCATATACTCGTGGACCAGAATATTCTAGACCATTCAACCAAATAATTGAGGAGGCAAATTATTTATCAGATAATGGAGCAAAAGAAATCATACTTTTGGGACAAAATGTAAATGCTTACAATGATAAAAGTAAAAGATTATCTGATTTGATTTTAGAAATTGAAAAAATTAAAGATGTAAAAAGAATTAGATACACAACTTCGCATCCAAAAGATATGACTGATGATTTAATTGAAGTATATAAAATCTCAAAAAAGTTAATGCCTTTAGTCCATCTTCCAGTTCAGAGTGGATCCGATAGGATTTTAAAGTTGATGAATAGAAAACATAAAATAGATCATTATTTAAAAGTTTATGACGAATTGAAAAAAATTAATCAATCAATTGAATTTTCTAGTGATTTTATCATTGGTTATCCTGGTGAAACTGAAGAAGATTTCCAAAGTACAGTCGATTTAATTAAAAAAGTTAATTTTATAAATTCTTACTCATTTATTTTTAGTCCAAGGCCTGGGACAAAGGCAGAAGGTTTAGATTTAATTGATAAAAAAATTTCAATGGAAAGGTTAGAATTTGTTCAAAATTTATTATCTAAAAATCAAACCCAAATGAACAAAAAATTAGAAAATAGAACAATCGATGTTTTGGTTGAAAATTTAACTGAAGATAAATCCAAAGCTTTTGGCAGAACAGAATATATGACATCAGTAATTTTTAATGGTAAAAGAGAACATATTGGAAAAATTGTGAAAGTGAAAATTACAAATAGTAATAGAACCACATTGTTTGGAGAATTGTTTAGTAACCCAGATCAAAAGGTGGCATAATTTTTGAATAATACAATTAAAAAAAAAATCGATACCACTCTAAAATTTGTTTACTCAGACAATAATTCATTAAGTGTAATATTTCACAACAATGAATTACTCATGGGTGTTGCCGGAGAATTTAATAAAAATTTAAAAGAATTAGAAAAGATGACTAACTCTAGTCTGTATTCTAGGGGAAATTCAATAATGATAAAATCAGATCCACAAAAAAATGAGTTAATAAAAAATGCAATTCAATTTTTAACTAATCAATTTATAAATAATGGTTCAATTGAAAATAAAGATCTTATATCATCAGTTGATCAATTTATGATTAAAGAGAAGGTTAAAAATAACAATGTAACTGACATTATAAAAACACCAAAAAAATCAATTATTCCTAGATCCGAAAAACAAAAAAGCTATGTCAGAGCTCTAAGACAAAGTGATATTGTAATCTCAGCAGGTCCAGCTGGAACAGGAAAAACTTTTTTAGCTGTAGCAGTTGGTTTAACTATGTTGTTAGAGAAAAAAATAGAAAGAATTATTCTATCTAGGCCTGCTGTTGAAGCAGGAGAGAGACTAGGTTTTTTACCTGGAGATATGAAAGAAAAAGTAGATCCGTATTTAAGACCTTTATATGACTCCTTGTACGACTTATTTGATTTTGAAAAAATACAAAGAATGATCGAAATTGGTGATATCGAAATTGCTCCTTTGGCATTTATGAGAGGTAGAACACTAAAAAATTCTTTTGCTATATTAGATGAAGCGCAAAACGCAACAGATACACAAATAAAAATGTTTCTAACAAGAATCGGTGAAAATTCAAAAATTGTAGTTAATGGAGATCCTACTCAGATAGATCTTCCTAACAAAAGTATGTCAGGATTAGTTAGATCAAAAGAATTATTGGGGCATCTAAATGAAATTTCAGTTGTAGACTTTGATCATTCAGATGTAGTTAGACATCCATTGGTTTCTAAAATTGTAAAAGCCTACTCTAAAAATGATTAATTTAAACGTCTTCTCAGAAGAGAAGGCTTGGTCTAAAAAAATAAAAAAAAAAGATTTTTTTTTTAAAAGCATTTGCAATGCTTTTCCAAAAAAATATAAATTTTTAAATAAAAAAATAAGTTTATCTTTACTTCTTTCAAACAATAAAAAAATTAAAATTTTAAATAAAAAATTTAGAAATAAAAATAAATCTACTGATATTTTATCTTTCCCTTCTAACAAAATATTAAAAATATCAAAGCAAACTTACTTAGGAGATATAACTATTAGTTTTAATTTTATGAATAAACCAAAATCACAAACAGATAAACAATTTAAAGAAAAAATAATTAAAACTTTTATTCATGGTTTTTTACACTTGTTAGGATTTGATCATGTAAAAAATAAAGATTATTTAAAAATGTTAAAAGAAGAAGAAAAAATATTTAAATCAGTTATCTCAAAAATTAAGTAAATTGAAAAAAAATTTATATATTGATGTAGTTTATTTATTGTTTCTTGGAGCAATAACTTCATTAAGTTTACCACCTTTCAATTTGTTAATAATTAATTTTCTATCCTTTAGCTTATTCTTTATTTTTTTAACAAAAAAAAAGGATAGCAAACATAAATTATTTTTTTTCTATGGCTGGTTATTTGGATTTGGATATTTTCTAACAAATATATATTGGATCTCTATTTCATTAACATTTGATGAAAATTTTAAATTTTTAATTCCATTTGCTCTAATTTTAGTTCCCTCTTTTCTTGCCTTATTTTATGGTTTTGTTTGTTATTTGTTTATTTTCTTTAAACCAAATAAAACTTTGAGTTCAATTTTATTATTTTCTGTAATCTTTGGTTTTCTAGAATTCATTAGAGGTTCAATTTTATCAGGTTTTCCTTGGAATTTAATTGCATATAGTTTTTCAAACCATTTAGAAATTCTAAGCATAACATCTTTAATAGGCACATATTCTTTCAACTTATTTTGTATAACTTTGTTTCTAAGTCCTGCACTTTTCATTTTACGGAATGATAAAAAAGATTTAATTTTTTGTTTAATTTTACCTTTAATATTTTTACTATTTTATTTCTTTGGATATTCAAATAAGCAGGATTTTTACAATGGTGACGTAGAAAAACTTGATTATAAAATAAGATTAGTTGGTACTGATATTTCTTTAGATAGGTTTTATTCAGGAGAGGGGCCTTTATCAACTATAGAAGATCTTATAAATATTAGTTCACCAAATAAAAAAGAGAAAACAATTTTCATTTGGCCAGAGGGTATATTGCCTGGAATTTCCCAGGATCAAATTCAAAGTTATGATTATTTATTTAATGAAAGTTTTAACGAAAATCACTTGTTCATCTTAGGCATCAACAACAAATCAAAAGTTAATGATCAAGTTAAGTATTACAATACTTTATCTGTTTATGATCATAATCTTAATTTATTAAATTATTATAATAAAATAAATCTTGTACCGTTTGGCGAATTTTTACCTATGGAAAATTTATTAAAAAAAGTAGGTTTCAAATCTTTAACTAACAATTATCAATCCTACTCAAAAGGTCAAAAAAGAGAAATTATAGAGTTAAATAAAAATAATTTCTCTATAAAATTTTTACCATTAATTTGTTATGAGATAATTTATTCTGGAAAATTATATAAAAATCATGACTTTGATATAATAGTAAATATTTCAGAGGATGGATGGTTTGGTCAATCAATAGGACCAGAACAACACTTTGTTCATAGTATATTTCGAGCTATCGAAAGTGGAAAATATGTAATTAGGTCAGCTAATAACGGAATAGCTGCGATAGTAAATCCTATCGGTATCGTTGAGGAAAAAATAAACTTCAATGAAGTTGGATATATTGATTTTACGAAAATGATAAAAATTCAACCAACAGTCTTTTCTAAATATGGGAATAAAATTTTTGGTTTAATAATTTTGTTGTATATTTTTTTAATATTTTCATTTAATAGAATTAAAAATGAGTAATTTAAAAAATTTCCTATTTACAAGCGAGTCTGTTTCAGAGGGACATCCAGATAAAGTATCAGATAGAATTTCTGATATGGTTGTTGATAGTTACATTTCTGGAGATCCTTATTCAAGAGTTGCTTGTGAAACTTTAACGACAACAAACAAAGTTGTGCTTGCAGGTGAAGTAAGAGGACCTGAGATTAAAAAAGATGATTTAATAGAAAAAGTAAGGAATTGCATAAAAGATATTGGATATGATCAGGAAGGATTTACCTGGAAAGAAGCAACAAAAATAGAAAGTCATTTGCATTCTCAATCTGCTGATATTGCAATGGGTGTGGACTCATCTGGAAATAAAGATGAGGGTGCTGGAGACCAAGGTATAATGTTTGGTTACGCATGCAATGAAACAGATGTATTTATGCCTGCACCAATTCATTATTCGCACAAAATTTTAAGACTTATGGCTGAGGATAGAAAATCTGGTAAATTAAAAGATATCGAACCAGATTCAAAAAGCCAAGTTACATTCGAATATGTAGATGGTAAACCGACTAAAGTAAAATCTGTTGTTATATCATCTCAACATTCTTCTGATGTTAATCAAGCCCAGGTAAGAGAATTATTAAGACCGTATATGTTAAAATCAATTCCAGAAAAATTTCTTAAAGACTTTAACGAGGAAGAGTTTTATGTAAACCCAACTGGTAATTTTGTAATAGGTGGTCCAGATGGGGACTGTGGTTTAACAGGAAGAAAAATTATTGTGGATACCTACGGTGGAGCAGCACCTCATGGAGGAGGAGCATTTTCAGGTAAGGATCCTACAAAAGTAGATAGATCTGCTGCTTATGCGGCAAGATACATTGCTAAAAATGTTATTGCTTCAAAAATAGCAGATAAATGTTTGATACAGTTAGCTTATGCAATAGGTGTTTCAAAACCTTTATCAATTTATGTTGATTTGTTTGATAATGATTTAGATAAAAACAAATTTGTTGTTGAAAAGATTAATGAAAATTTTGATCTCAGTCCTAGAGGAATTAGAGAGATGTTAAACCTTAATAGACCTATATATGAAAAAACAGCAGCCTATGGTCACTTTGGTAGAACTCCAGGAGATGATGGATCATTTTCATGGGAAAAAACTGATAAAATCAACGTTTTTTCTAAATAGTTTCAGTTGAATTAAAAAAAAACTTTACTATATTGCCTTTACATTGTTGAATTATCAAAATGGGCTCTGGCCCATTTTTTTTTGGAGCAGATAAAAAATGTTAAATAAAAGAGCAGATAAATTAGAATTATTAAGAATTGCTGAAGCAGTAGCTTTAGAAAAATCGATAGATAAAGAACTTATAATTAGTTCTATGGAAACAGGAATAGCTAAAGCAGCTAAATCTAAGTTTGGTCAAGAAAATGAAATTAAAGTTTCAATCAATAGAAATAATGGAGATATAGAATTGTTCAGAAAGCTCGTTATTTCTGAAAATCCTGAAAATGCAAATACAGAAATAAAATTAGAAGATGCGATAAGTCTTAATGAAAATAATAAAGATAAATCAATCGGTGATGAAGTTCTTCAGCCATTACCATCTTTTGATTTTGGTAGAATAGCTGCTCAAACTGCAAAACAGGTAATAAGCTTTAATGTTAGAGAAGCAGAGAGAGAAAGACAATTTAACGACTTTATTGATAAAAAAGATACAATTTTAAGTGGTATTGTTAAGAGATTAGAGTTTGGAAGTGTTATTGTTGATCTAGGAAGAACAGAAGCAATCATTCAAAAAAATGAATTAATTCCTAGAGAAAATATTAAAGCTGGTGATAGAGTGAAAGCTTATTGCTATGACGTAAGAAGAGAGCCAAGAGGTCAACAAATCTTCTTGTCTAGAGCTCATCCAAAATTTATGGAAAAACTTTTTGTTCAAGAAGTGCCAGAAATATATGATGGATTAATCGAAATTAAATCTTCTTCAAGAGACCCTGGAAGTAGAGCAAAGATTTGTGTTAAAGCAGTTGATACATCATTAGATCCAGTTGGAGCTTGTGTTGGTATGAGAGGTTCTAGAGTTCAGGCAGTTGTAAATGAACTTCAAGGAGAAAAAATTGATATTGTGAATTGGTCAGAGGATGCTGCAATATTAGTATCAAATGCTTTGTCGCCTGCAGAAGTTCAAAGAGTGAATGTTGATGCGGAAAGAAAAAAACTTGATGTAATTTTAACTGAGGAAAATTTGAGTAAAGCGATTGGTAGAAGAGGTCAAAATGTAAGGTTGGCGACTAAATTGTTAAATTATGAAATTAATATTATGACTGATGCAGAAGACTCCGAAAGAAGACAATTAGAATTTAAAGAAAAGACAGATAACTTTGTTAAAAACTTAGAATTAGATGAAACTTTAGGTCAGTTATTAGTTGCCGAAGGTTTTTCAACAATAGACGATATTAAAGATAGCTTACCAGAAAACTTAACTAAAATAGAAGGAATTGAGGAAGAAACAGCTATTGCGTTAATTGATAGAGCAAAAGAGTTTCACCAAAAAGATCAAGAAGATATATCGGAAAGAATTAAAGAGCTTGGTCTACAAGATGCTCTTATTAACCTTAAGGGCCTTACCCCAGGAATGTTAGTTACATTGGGTGAACAAAAAATATTAACATTAGAAGATTTTGCAGATCTGGCATCTGATGAACTTACTGGTGGCTACGATATAGTTAAAGGAGAGAGAGTTAAAATTCAGGGTTATCTAGAGGATTTTGCTTTATCTAAAGAAGAGGCAGATGAATTAATTATGTCTGCTAGAAATATAATTTACAAAGATTGAGAGATGAGCAATGGAGAAAAAAACAAAATTAACAATATCCGGCTCTGCAAAGAAATCTATAAGAAATATTGAGATAGCTAAAACTCAAGGAAAAAATTCTAGAGTAATTGAAAAACAAGGTGGAAAATTCACTAATAGAGGTGGATCGTTTAGACCTGGTGTAGGCAAGTCAAAAACTACTACTTCATTTAATAAAGGCGCACCATTAAAACCGTCTTTTGCACCGAAATCTCCTCCAATTACAAGCGATTTTGAAAGAAGAAAACTGGCAGAGCAAAGAGCCACCAAAAGACTTAAGGGAGATAGTGAAAAAGATAAAAAAACATTAAAAGCTGGAACAAAAAAAAGAGAATTAAAATTAACTGTTTCAAGAGCATTAAGTGACGAAATAGAAGCAAGAGAAAGAAGTTTAGCATCAGTTAAAAGAGCTCGACAAAAAGAGATGAAAAACTCTTCCAAAGAAGAGGCACAAGAAAATTCAAAACCAGTAAAAAGAGACATCAATATTCCAGAAGCAATTACTGTTAGAGAGTTAGCTAATAGAATGGCGGAGCAATCTAGCAATGTAATTAAATATTTATTTGGAATGGGAGTAACTGTAACAATCAATCAAACTTTAGCTGCTGACACAGCTGAATTTTTAGTTAAGGAATTTGGACATAATCCAATAAGAGAAGAAAAAGCAGAAGAAATTATTCAAAAAATAAAGGCTACTAGAGTAGAAAATTTAAAAAATAGACCACCTATTGTTACTGTTATGGGCCATGTTGATCATGGTAAGACTTCTGTTTTAGATGTTTTAAGAAGTGCAAATGTAGTTTCAGGAGAGTTTGGTGGAATTACTCAGCATATAGGAGCATACCAAATTGAAAGTCAAAATAATAAATTAACTTTTATAGACACTCCAGGTCACGCAGCTTTTACTGAAATGAGAGCTAGAGGGTCAAAACTAACAGATGTAGTAGTTTTGGTTGTTGCAGCTGATGATGGAGTTAAGCCACAAACAGTCGAGTCTATAAAACATGCAAAAGCTGCGAATGTTCCAATTGTAGTTGCTATAAATAAGTGTGATCTTCCTGAAGCTGATCCACAGAAAATTAAAAACCAATTACTTGAACATGAATTGATAGCAGAGGACTTATCTGGTGATACTTTAATGGTTGAAGTTTCTACAAAAACTAAACAAAATTTAGATAAGTTAGTTGAGTCTATAATTTTACAAGCTGAAATTTTAGATCTTAAGACTGATTATGAGTCTAAAGCAACAGGAATCGTTTTAGAGTCAAAAATAGACATTGGCAGAGGACCGGTTGCAAATATTATTGTAACAACAGGTACTCTTAAAAAGGGAGACTTTTTTGTAAGTGGTTTAAAATGGGGAAAAGTTAGAGCAATAATTAATGATAAAGGTCAAAATATTAGTGAGGCTCCACCATCAACCCCTGTAGAAGTTTTGGGTATAAATGGTGCTGCTAAAGCGGGAGATGATTTTATTGTTTTAGACACTGAAAAAGAAGCTAAAACTTTGAGTGAAAATAGAGCTCAAGAGAGCAAAGATGGAAAAAACCCATTAACGTTTGCAACACAAGATTCTGCTTTTTCAGATAAGTCTTCTGAGGAATTAAATTTAATTATTAAATCCGATGTACAAGGATCATCTGAGGCTATCAAAAATGCAATTGCTCAAATTAAACATGAAGAAGTGAAACCAAAAATAATTTTAGCAGACATTGGAATGGTAACTGAGACCGATGTTACATTGGCCAAAGCATCTAATGCTGTTCTAATAGCCTTTAATGTTAAACCGAGTAAAGAGGCTAAAAAACTTGCTGAAAATGAAAAAATAAAAATCTCTTCTTATAATATCATTTATGAAGTGTTGGATTATGTTAAACAAAAAATGTCTGGGCTATTATCTCCTGATGTTCAAGAAACAATTACTGGAACAGCGCAAATTCTTGAGATATTTAAAGTTTCAGGTGCTGGAAAAGTTGCAGGCTCAAAAATTACAGAAGGTGAAATAAATAGCAATTCTGATGTAAGAATTATTAGAGACGGTGCAATAATTTATACAGGAAAAGTTTCAACAATTTTCAGAGAAAAAAACCAAGTAAAACAAGTTAGTGATGGTCAAGAATGTGGAATTACCGTTAAAGATTATATGGATTTCCAAAAAAACGACACAATAGAGGCATTTAGTGTTACATCTACAGAGAGATCAATTTAATGGCTGACAGAATAGGAAAACCAGTATCACAAAGACAGCTTAGAGTTGGAGAGATGATTAAGCAGTCTTTAAGCATGATTTTTATAAGAAATGAGGCTAAGGTGCCAAATTTAGAAACAAATACTATAACAGTTACTGAGGTTAGAATGAGTCCTGATTTAAAAATTGCTAAAGCATATGTTCTTCCATTGGGAGGAAAAGATGCTGAAGAAACAATTAATGTTTTGAAAGAATACTCGTTTTTAATAAGAAAAATTTTATCACAAAAAGTGGTTATGAAATTTTTACCAAAATTACTTTTTAGAAAAGATGAGTCTTTTGAGTATGCGGAAAAAATAGAAAACTTAATAAAACAAACAAATAAATAGGAAGAAAGAGGCATGAATAAAAAGGCACAAGAATTAGCAATGCACGATAAAGATACTGGATCTTCAGAAATCCAAATCGCTTTGCTAACAGAGAAAATTGAAACTCTCTCTAAGCATATTAAGCAATTCAAGAAGGATAAACATTCATCTGTTGGATTGTTGAGAGCGGTAAATAGAAGAAAGAAATTGTTGGAATACCTAAAAAAAAACAAAATGGATTCTTACAAAAATGTACTGTCGAAATTGAATTTAAGAAAATAGAAGTCAAGATAGATAGAATGGAATGGAACGAAACGAACGAAACGAAATGGAAATGAAATGTTTAAAGTATACAAGAAGGAAATTGAAGTAGCGGGAAAGAAGATAAGTTTAGAAACAGGTAAAGTAGCAAGACAAGCAGACGGTGCAATAATCGCAACATGCGGAGAGACAGTCGTACTAGCAACAGTAGTGGGGGCAAAAAAAGTAAATCCTGATATGGATTACTTTCCATTATCTGTAAATTACCAAGAGAAATATTATGCAGCTGGAAAAATTCCAGGTGGATATTTTAAAAGAGAAGCAAGACCAACTGAGAGCGAAACATTAATCTCTAGATTAATTGATAGACCAATCAGACCTTTGTTTCCAGATGAATTTAAAAATGAAGTACAGTTATTACCAACTGTAATTTCATACGATAAAGAAAACGAACCAGATATTTTATCAATCACTGCTTCATCGGCAGCATTGGCTATATCAGGTATGCCATTTATGGGACCTGTAGGAGCCTCAAGGGTTGGATTCATTGATGGAAAATATGTTTTAAACCCATCTAAAGCAGAGTTAGAAAAATCAAAATTAGATTTAGTTGTAGCAGGTACAAAAGACGCTGTGCTTATGGTTGAATCAGAAGCAAGCGGTTTAACTGAAGAAGAAATGTTAAATGCAGTTAAATTTGGTCATGAAGGTTTTGTTCCAGTGATTGAAATGATTGAGGAGCTTGCAAAAGAATGTAGAAAACCTGAATGGACAGTTGAGAAAAAAGATTTATCTGAAGTTAAGAAAAAACTTGAGGAAACTTTTACTGAAGATCTTAAAAAAGCTTTTGCTACAAGAGATAAACAAGATAGATCAAATCAAATTTCCGAAATTACTGATAAAGCTAAAAAACTTTATGAGGAAGATGAAAACTACACAGATCTTGATGTTAACAGTCAGCTAAAAAGCCTAGAAAAATCAATTGTTAGAACTGATATTCTAAAAAATAAAAATAGAATTGATGGAAGAGGTTTATCTGATGTAAGACCTATCGAGTGTGAAGTGGGTATTTTACCTAGAGCTCATGGCTCTGCATTATTTACTAGAGGAGAAACCCAAGCAATTGTTGTGGCAACTCTAGGAACTTCTGATGACGAACAAAGAATTGAAAGTTTAGATGGGCTTCAGAGAGAACGATTTATGCTTCACTATAATTTTCCTCCTTTTTCTGTTGGAGAAACTGGAAGAATTGGAACTGGCAGAAGAGAAATCGGACATGGTAAATTAGCTTGGAGAGCGATTAACTCTTCATTACCAACGAAAGAGGCATTTCCATATACTTTTAGAGTAGTTTCAGAAATAACGGAGTCTAATGGTTCTTCTTCTATGGCTACTGTTTGTGGAACGTCTTTAGCGTTAATGGACGCTGGAGTGCCAATTAAAGAGCCAGTTGCAGGTATTGCAATGGGTTTAATTAAAGAAGGTGATGATTTTAGTGTCTTATCAGACATTTTAGGTGATGAAGATCACCTTGGTGACATGGACTTTAAAGTTGCTGGAACTAAAGATGGAATTACTTCTCTTCAAATGGATATCAAAATTACAGGTATTACATTTGAAATCATGGAGCAAGCATTAAGCCAAGCTAAAGATGGAAGAGTTCATATCTTAGGAGAAATGAACAAAGCATTATCAGCTTCAAGATCTGATGTTGGAAAACATACTCCAAAAATGGAACAAGTTAATGTTGATAAAAAAGACATTGCTGCTGTCATTGGAAAAGGTGGTGCAACAATCAGAGAGATAGTTGAAAAATCAGGTGCGAAAGTAGATGTAAATGACGAAGGTGTAGTAACAGTTGCTGCTCCAGATGAAGAGTCTAGAAACATCGCCATGCAGATGATTAAAGACATAACTGCAAAAGCTGAACTCAATAAAATTTATTCAGGTAAAGTAATGAAGATTATGGAATTTGGTGCATTTGTTAATTTCTTAGGAAAACAAGATGGACTTGTTCATATTTCAGAACTTGCAGACAAAAGAGTTGCTAAAGTTACTGACGTTGTCAAAGAAGGCGATGAAGTAAAAGTTAAAGTGATTGGTTTCGATAGAGGTAAAGTTAAACTTTCTATGAAACAAGCTACTGAATAATTAATAGCTTAAATTTAAATCCTAAACCCCCTGAATGAGAGTTCTGGGGGTTTTTTTTTAACTAAAATTAACTAAATTTAGCTAATATTTTTTGGGTCAGGCATTCCAACTTTGTTATATCCTGCATCTACATAGTGAATTTCACCAGTAACTCCGTTTGCAAGATCACTTAATAGATATAATGCTGAATTTCCAACATCATGGATATCTACGTTTCTTTTGAGAAAAGAATGGTCTTCATTCCATTTATATAGGAATTTTGCATCTCCAATCGCAGAAGCTGCTAATGTTTTAATAGGGCCTGCACTTATTGCATTTACTCTCATACCCTTGTCACCCAAATCTCGAGCTAGATACTTAACACTAGCTTCTAAAGCTGATTTACAAACACCCATTACATTATAATTTGGAATTGCTTTAGTAGACTCGTAAGTTAAAGTTAATAAACTTCCGCCTTGTTTCATTACCTTTGAGGCTTCTTTTGCTACTTCAGTAAATGAAAAGCATGAGATTAACATACTTCTTAAAAAGTTTTCTCTAGTGGTATTTAAATATTCACCTGATAACTCTGATTTATCAGAGAAAGCAACCGCATGAACTACAAAGTCAATTTCACCCCATTGGGATTTGATATCTTCAAATAATTTTACAACCTCTTCTTTTTTTTCAACATCACAACTAAATGTAACGTTTGAATTTAATTTTTCTGCTAAAGGAACTACTCTTTTTTTCAAAGCATCGCCTAAATATGTAAATGCTAGTTCTGCCCCTGCTTCAGCAAGTTTTTGAGATATACCCCAGGCAATAGATCTCTCATTTGCAACACCCATGATTAATCCCTTTTTGCCTTTCATTAAACTCATAAATTAAACCTTTTCAAAAATTAAAGCTGCATTAGTTCCACCAAAACCAAAGCTATTTGACATTACTGTATTTAAAGTTGCTCCCGTTTCAGTTTTTGAAACTATAGGAAATTTCTTAGCTTCTTCATCAATCTCACTTATGTTTGCAGAGCCAGCTATGAAATTATTCTTCATCATTATCAAACAGTAAATTGCTTCATGAACTGAAGCCGCACCAAGTGGATGTCCCGATAAAGATTTTGTCGAACTAATCTTTGGGATATTGTCTCCAAAAGTATTTTTAACTGCATTTAGCTCCGTGATATCTCCAACCGGAGTAGAAGTTCCATGAGTATTGATATAATCAATTTTATTTTTAGCAGTAGACATTGCCATTTGCATACATCTGACAGCACCTTCTCCTGATGGAGCTACCATATCGTATCCATCTGAAGTTGCTCCATAACCAGTTAATTCTGCGTATATTTTAGCACCTCTTGCTTTAGCGTGTTCATATTCCTCTAGCACTAACACACCTGCACCACCTGCAATTACAAAACCATCTCTTGTTTTGTCATATGCTCTTGATGCTGTTTCTGGAGCATCATTATATTTTGATGATAAAGCAGTCATCGCATCAAACATTGCCGTCATAGCCCAATGAACTTCTTCACTTCCACCTGCAAAAACAACATCTTGTTTTCCCATTTGAATTAATTCCATTGAATTACCAATACAGTGGCCACTTGTTGCGCAAGCAGAACTCATTGTGTAGTTGGTTCCTTTAATTTTAAATGGAACAGCAAGTGTTGCAGAAGCTGTACTTGCCATTGTTCTTGGAACAATGAACGGCCCCATTAATTTTGGAGTTTTAGCCCTCGTTTTATCCGCAGCCAAAATAACATTTTCAATTGATGGACCACCAGAACCCATAACTATTCCAGTTTTAAAATTGCTAACTTCAGTTTCTTCTAATCCAGAATCCTCAATAGCTTCTTTCATTGCAATATAATTATAAGCTGAACCTGAACCCATAAATCTAATTGTTTTTCGATCGATATGATCTTCTAATTTTATATTTGGTTTGCCATGAACATGACTTTTAAGATTATGTTCTTTATATTCCTCAGCATAAGAAATTCCTGATTTTGAATTAATTAATGATTGATGAACTTCCTCTTGGTTGTTTCCCAAACAAGAGACAATTCCTAATCCTGTAATTACTACTCTTCTCATTATTTAAATAACCCCACTTTCAAACTTTCTGCTGAATATATTTTTTTGTCATCAGCAAGTACAATTCCATTGGCAAGACCAACAGTTGTTCCACCTGGCGACATAATTTTTTTCATATCTATTTCGTACCTTACATTTTTAACATTTTGTAAAACTTCACCAGTAAATTTTACAGTACCAACTCCTAGAGCTCTACCTTTGCCAGGATTTCCTAACCAGCCGAGAAAAAATCCAACTAGTTGCCACATAGCATCCAAACCTAGACACCCAGGCATGACTGGATCCTCTTTAAAATGACAGTCAAAAAACCATAGATCGTTTTTTATATCTAATTCAGCCTTTAAAGAGCCTTTATTGAAAGCTCCATTATTCTCGTTGATTTCAGTTATTCTATCAAACATCAACATTGGAGGAAGTGGTAATTTTGCATTACCTGGTCCAAAAAGATCACCATTTCCACAACTTATTAGATCGTCATATGAGTAGGAATTTTTTTTCATATTTTTTGAGAGACCTTATTACTTGATTTAATGCCAATATAATATAATAAAACTGTATATTTTTATTCATACATTAGAATAATTATAAAATAAAATGGTAAAAAACTGTAATTTTGTTGAAAAATTAAGAGATTTAGGACTTAGACCCACTAAACAAAGGGTTAAAATGTGTGAAGTTCTATTTAATAGAGAAAAAACTTTTCATTTTACAATCAATGATCTCGTAAAAATGATTTCTGAGGAGATGAATGAAAAAATTTCATTAGCAACAGTTTACAACACTGTTCATGCATTTCAGAAAAAAGGTTATTTAAAAGAAATTTCGATTAACAGCGATAAAAGTTATTTTGATACAAACACATCTGTTCATCATCATTTTTATGATGAAGATACTCATCAGCTAATTGATTGTGATGAAAATGATATAGACCCAGTAAATATTAAAAAAAATATTACAGGAAAAAAAATAAATTCTGTTGAAGTTTTGGTTAAAGTTGCGAGTGATAATCAAACTCAAAAATAATTCAATTAAATCAATTATATAAAATCTAGATTATAATAATTCTAAACTATTGACAATAAAGTTTTAGACACTATATGGTCTATAAAGTTAAATTAAGGAGAAAAAAATGTCTTTAAAAGGAAGTAAAACAGAAGAAAACTTAAAAGCAGCATTCGCTGGTGAGAGTCAAGCAAATAGAAGATATCTTTATTTTGCACAAAAAGCTGACATCGAAGGTTATAATGATGTAGCTACAGTATTTAGATCAACAGCAGAAGGTGAAACTGGTCACGCACATGGTCACTTAGAATACCTTGAACAAGTTGGAGATCCAGCTACTGGGAAACCAATTGGTGAAACTAAAGCAAATTTAGCTTCAGCAATTGAGGGAGAAACGCATGAATATACTGACATGTACCCAGGTATGGCTAAAACTGCAAGAGAAGAAGGTTTTGAAGAAATTGCAGATTGGTTTGAGACTTTAGCAAAAGCTGAAAAATCTCATGCTGGTAAATTTCAAAAAACTTTAGAGTCTATTGCCTAAATAATATTCATTAGTGGGCGTTTACCGCCCACTAAATTTAACAAAATTTCTAAAATCAAAAAAAATGAAAGAGCAACTTTTACAATTAATAAAAGATTGGTTTAATGAACCAGTGGTATTAGTTTCTTTATCATTAATTATAATTTCTAATATAATCGTATGAGCAAAGAAGGAAGTCTAGACGCCCCAATACGTCACCCTATTGATTTTGAGCATCCAGATTTTTTAAATCCTGAAAAATTAGATGCAGAAATGCGAAGAGTGTTTGATATTTGCCATGGATGTCGAAGATGTTTTAATCTTTGTGATTCCTTTCCAAAATTGTTCGATATGATTGATGAGTCAGAAAATGAAGACGTAGAAAGTTTAAAAAGTGAGCAATTTGCTCCAGTTGTTGATGCCTGTACTCTTTGTGACATGTGTTTTATGACCAAATGTCCTTATGTACCTCCTCATGATTTTGATCTTGATTTCCCTCATTTAATGTTGAGGTACAGAACGGCACAGAAAAAATTAGGTAAATTACCAAGTGTTCCAATGCAATTAGCCCAAATAGATAGAAACGCAAAAATTGGGGTTTTATTTTCTAAAATAATTAATTGGGCATCAGATATAAAAAATAAGTTGTTCAGAAAAATATTAGAGGTAGTTGCGGGTATCGATAAAAGGGTTCAACTTCCAAAATACAATTCAGATACTTTTTCTAACTTTTTTAAGAAAAATAATGACAAAATAAACTACGATACAAAAACTAATGACAGAAAAGTTGTAATTTATTCTACCTGTTTTGTTAACTTTAATAAAAAAAATACAGGTGTTGCAGCTTTAAAAGTTCTAAAGAAAAATGGTGTAGAAGTTCAAGAGGCCTATCCTGGATGTTGTGGAATGCCGTTCTTAGAGCAAGCTGATCTTCCTAAAGTTGTGGAACAGGCTAAAAAAGTTTCTAAAGATTTAGTTGAATGGATTAACAAAGGTTACAAAGTTGTTACATTAACCGCTAGTTGTGGTTTAATGTTAAAATTTGAATGGCCATTGCTTTTACCTAATGATGATAAAATAAAAAAATTATCTGCAAATGTTATGGATATTGATGAGTATGTTGTTGATATTGCAAACAATGAGGGATTAGCAGATGGTTTAGAAGAAATAGATGGTGGAGTGACAGTGCACCATGCGTGTCACGCAAGAGCACAAAACATGGGTATCAAAGCGAGAGATATGCTTAAACTTATCCCAAATGTTAAAATTGATGTTGTAGAGAAATGTGCTGGGCATGGTGGAACTTTTGGTGTGATGAAAGAAACACATGATCTGGCCAATAAAGTAGGAAGACCAACTGCAAGACAAATTAAAACAAAAAATAACAAGTACATGGCTTCTGATTGTCCTTTAGCAGGTAAGCACTTAAAGCAGCTTGAAGTGGATACTAACATCTCCAATGATGAGGCACTACATCCTATCGAATTGATGGCTAAAAGTTATAGATTATGATTATGCCAAGAGAAAAAAGAGAGATACAAAAAGAAGACATCATGCCATTGGATGTCTACACAAAAAATAGAAGAGAACTGAGGAAAAATATTGTTGATTTTAAAAAAAATAGAAGAATTGCATTAGGTCCTTATGCAACTTTTTATTTTGAAAGTTACGAGACAATGTTAGCTCAAGTTCAAGAAATGTTATATATTGAAAAAGGTGGAGATGAACAACTTAAAGATGAGTTGTCAGCATACAATCCTCTAATACCAAATGGTAAAGAATTAACAGCTACTTTGATGTTTGAAATAGACAATCCTATATCACGTGCAGCTTTCCTAGGAAAAGTGGGTGGAATAGAAGAAACAGTGTTTATGAAAATTAATGGAGAAAAAATAAAAGCTATTCCAGAGGAAGATGTTGATAGAACATCAGCTGAAGGAAAAGCTTCTTCAGTTCAATTCATTCATTTTAATTTTTCAGATGACCAAATAGCTAAATTTAAATCTGAAGAAATTGAAGTTGAAATAGGAATAGATCATAAAGAATATTCCCATACTACCAAACTGTCTTCAGAGAACAAAAAGTCACTTTCTGCTGATTTTAGTTAATTAAATCCCCAGATATTATCTGTTTTAACCCAACCTTGAAATTTTCCAGATGTTATCTCACACCATTTTTCCTCACACTTTTCTAATATTAATAACCTACCTTCCTTAATAAGAGCAATTGGTTTTGCAAAAGATGTAGGGTTTTTAAATAAAATTTTATCCTTTGTTGCTATTAAAGAATTATTTTTTTTTAATTGAGATATATGTATCCACCCACCATTATTTTTAAGGTCTATAATTCTTCTAAAGTTTTCTTTTTTATCTATTTGTTTTAAAGGAAGGTTAATTTTTTTGTAAACATATTTTACATCTGAATCAAAACTTGGACCGTACCTAACGTTTACTTTATTTTTTTTTAAAGAAACAAATATTTCATCAGCTAAACTTATTGAAATTGATAAGATAAAAATTAAAAATATTCTTATAATTAATTGCATAGACAGTTTTTTCTTTTTTTAATTTTTGCTTTTCTAAAATTTAAATTTAGTAAATCAATAATTAAAATATAATTATTTAAACTTTGGCCTATATTTAAAATATTTTTTAAAATTTCATTAGCTTGCATCGTGCCAACTATCCCCGCTACAGTTCCTAGGATTCCTTCATATTCACAATTGAGTATTTCATCTGATATTTTTTCCTCTTGATAAAAACATCGAAGGCATGGTTCTTTTTTATTTTTGAAATTAAATGTAAAGATATGACCATCAAATTTACTTATAGCACCAGTTACCAAAAACTTTTTATACTTTAAACTTAAATCATTAATTAGAAATTTACTTTCAAAATTATCAGTCCCATCAACAATATAATCGTAATCTTTAATAATTTTTTGAAAATTAGATTTATTTAATTTGTAATTAAAAATTTTTATTTTTGTTAAAGAATTAATGTTGTTTAATTTTTTTTTAGCTATTTTTACTTTTAGTTGATTTAAATCTTTCTGATTGAATAAACTCTGCCTATGAATATTTGAAAGGCTTATTCGATCATGATCCACAATTCCTAATGAGCCAACCCCTGACCTAGTCAAGAATTCTGCTACTGGGCACCCGAGACCACCCATGCCTATTATTAATACTTTTGCATTTGTAATTTTATTTTGACCTAAAATACCAATATTTTTTAATATGATCTGTCTTGAAAAACGTTCGATTTGTTTTTTGTTTAATTTTTTGCTCATTTTCCTGTTGAGCCAAATCCGCCTTCGCCTCTAATTGTTTCTGGAAGCTCATCTGTTTCTTCAAAATTCATTTTTATCACTGGTGTGAGAACCATTTGAGCTATTCTGTCTTTATTGTTTATTAAAAAATCTTCTTTTCCGTGATTGTAAAGTATTACTTTTATCTCACCCCTGTAATCACTATCTATTGTTCCTGGTGTATTTAAAACACTAATATTATTTTTTGCTGCTAAACCTGATCTAGGTCGTATTTGAATTTCAAATTCATTTGAAAAAGCAACGGCAATTCCAGTTGGAACTAAACAAGAATTTTGGGATTTAAGTATAATAGGTTCTTTTATAAATGCCATAAGATCCATTCCCGAAGCCCCTTCTGTTTTGTAGGCAGGTAGCTCTATTGAGGGATCTAATTTTTTAACAAGGATTTTTGCCATTAATTTAATTGATCAATTATTCTATCAACTATTTCTTCAGAAATTTCAGATTTTCTTTTGTATGGTAGGACTTCATTTTTTAAAGATTTATTTTTGTAGTGGATTACAACTTCATTATAATCTGAGTTAAATCCAATATTTTTTTTAGAAACATCATTAGCAATTATCCAATCACAATTCTTTTTATTTAATTTTTCTTCTGCATTTTTTAAAACTTCGTTTGTTTCTGCTGCAAAACCAATCACAATTTCAGGCCTCATAGAATTATGATTTGATATGTAATTTAAAATATCAATATTTTTTTCTAAATTTAAATTTAATGCTTCTTCTTTTTTTATTTTTGTTTGAGATTTATTTTTTACTTTAAAGTCTGATACTGCTGCTGAAAAAATTGCTACATCTACAGGTAAATTCTCTTGTGTAGCACTAAACATTTCATCTGCTGTTTCAACTTCAATGAGTTTAATATCTTTTTCTACTTCTAGATTAGTTGGTCCTGAAATCAGTGTTGTATCAAAACCTTTTTTCGATAGACATTTAGCTAGTTCATATCCTTGTTTGCCACTTGATTTATTTGTTATAAAACGCACAGGGTCGATATACTCATTTGTTGGACCCGCAGTAACTAAAGCTTTAAATTTTTTATTTTGACTTTGGTTTAAAAAAAATTGGTTTAACTCATCCACAATTTTTAATGGTTCTGACATCTTACCTTCTCCGTATTCACCGCATGCCATATCTCCTATTTCTGGACCAATAAACTTATAACCAAAATCTTTTAATTTTTTTAAATTAATCTTTGTAGATTTATGCTCCCACATTCTAACATTCATCGCTGGTGCTAAATAAATTTGTTTATTTGAAGCAAGTATTACAGTAGAAGCCAAATCATCTGTAGTACCTTGTGCTAATTTTGAAATTGTATTTGCTGTAGTTGGTGCAACGATAACTATGTCTGCCCATCTAGAAAGTGAAATGTGATCCATTTCAGTTTCATTTTCTAAGCTAAACAAATCACTATAAACTTTACCTTGAGATAATGATGCTACTGATAATGGAGTTACAAATTCTTTAGCACTAGAAGTAAGTATAGTTTTTATTTCTGCACCATTTTTTTTTAATAATCTAATCGTTTCAAGACTTTTATAAGCTGAAATACCACCACAAATAATAAAAAGAATTTTTTTGTTATTAAGATTTTTCATTTGCAGAATTAAAATACTATAAGACCAAAAATTACAAGAAGTAATAAACCAATAATAGATTGGTTTCTAAATGCTATCATTTCAGATTTTTTATCGTTTAAAGCCGTATAAGAATTGGAGTTTTGAGGAATTTGTCCGCTAGCTAAAAATGTTAGAGCTTGATTTGCTTTGTCCATGATTTCAGGTAACTCAGGTAATCTTTTAATTACTTCAGTACTATTTTTAAGTGTTTCGTTAAAATTATTTATAGGATCTTTTGTTTCTCTTAACCAATTTTCAAGAACTGGTTTAGAGGTTGTCCAAATATTAGTGTTAGGATTTAATTTTCTTGCAACACCCTCAACTACAACCATTGTTTTTTGTAACATCAACAATTGAGGTTGAGTTTGCATATTGAATTTTTCTGTAACATCAAAAAGCTGTTTTAATAATTTTCCACCTGAAATATCTTTAACCTCTTGACCAAATATTGGCTCTCCTATTGACCTTAATGCTTGTGCAAGATCATCTATTGGCACATTTTTAGGGACTAATCCTGCTACCAAGTGAACCTCAGCAACTTTTTTATAATCTCTTTGTATAAATCCAAATAAAATTTCAGCTAAAAAACGTTTACTCATTTTGTCTAATCTACCCATTATGCCAAAATCTATTGGAGCTATTTGACCGCTATCATCAATAAATATATTTCCTTGGTGCATATCAGCATGAAAAAAACCATCCCTTACAGCATGTCTTAAAAAATGCTGGATAATATCTTCAGCAATTTTATTAGTATTTAGATTTCTTTTTTTCAGCTCTTCTGTTTCACGAATAGATACTCCGTCTATCCAATCTAATGTCATCACATTCTCACTAGTAAAGTTCCAATAAATTTCAGGAACTTTGAATCCAGCATCATTTTTTGTATTTTCTGCATATTCATTTGCGGCTGCTGCCTCAAACCTTAAATCCATTTCTAGGTTGGTTATTTCTTTCAACAAAAAAACAACTTCCACAAGTTTTAATCTTTTAGTTTTTTTTAAAAATGACTCAATGATAAATGCAAATAACATCATCGCATCAATTTCTTCATTAAATATTTTTTTTATGTCTGGTCTTATAATTTTTATTGCTACATCTTTAATTGTACCATTGTCATTTATTTTAGCTTTATGAACTTGTGCTATTGATGCAGCAGCAACTGGCTCACTTAAATCAATAATAGAATTGTAAGCATCATTGCCTAAATCATTTTTAATTATTTCTTTTGCCTGATCAATAGAGAATGGTGGTACACGATCTTGTAATTTTTCCAGCTTTGTAGAAAGTTCTTCTCCTATAATATCAGGTCTAGTAGCTAAAAATTGACCTAATTTTATAAAAGTTGTACCCATCGACTCTAATGATTTCGAAAGTCTTTCACCATCATCTAGCGCATGATGACTCAATTCTTTTTTTTCAAAAGATATTGCTAATAGCTGAAATAAAATTGTGATCCCGACTGGCGGTTTTTTAAATTTAGAGGCAATATCTAAAATATCAGATTTTGCAATCTTTCTTCCTAATTTAAATAAAGTAATTAATTTTCTTAGCATTATATTTTCCAACCACTATGGATAGAAACTATACCACCTGAAAAGTTCCTATAATTACATTTCGTAAAATTATGCTTTTTCATTAAGTCAATTAATTCTTCTTGATTAATAAATTCTTCAATACTTTTTACTAAATATTCATATGGTTTTTTATCGCCAACAATAAATTGACCAATATGAGGAATTATTTTTGAATAGTTTTTATAAACAAAATCTAGGTTAGAGTTTTGAATTTTTGAAAATTCTAAACATAGAAATCTTCCACCTGGTTTTAATACCCTATAAGCTTCAGATAGAGCTTTATCTAAATTCTTTGTATTTCTAAGACCAAAACTTATTGTGTAATAATCAAATTCGTTGTCTTGAAGTGGAAGCTTCTCAGCAGCTGCATTGATCCATTTTATATTTTTATAATTAGATAATTTTTGTTTGCCTTGATTAATCATACCTTTATTTGGATCTATACAAGTGACTTCTGACATTTGATTTGTACTATTCAAAAATAATTTACCAATATCTCCAGTTCCACAAGCAACATCTATTAACTTTCTATTTGGAGATGGTTTCATTATATTGATTAGACTTTTTTTCCAAAATCTATGAATGCCCAGTGACATGAAATCATTCATCAAGTCGTATTTACTATAAACTTGATCGAAAACACCTTCCACAAGGCCTTTTTTATTTTGAAGATATTGTTGCATAAAAAAATATATATTGAATATAGTGAGAAATGCCAGAATTACCAGAAGTAGAAATTGTTAGACAATCTTTAGACAAAAAAATTAAACAAAAAAGTATTAAAAAAGTAATTATTAGAAATAAAAATCTTAGGTTTCCACTTCCAAAAAATTTTAGTTCTTTTTTAATGAATAAAAAAATTATTAAAGTAGAGAGATTTTCCAAGTATTTAATATTGAATTTTAAAAGTGGAGAGTTTTGTTTGATACATTTGGGTATGTCTGGAACTATACACATCATTGATAGTAAAAAAAAATTAAAATTTACTAATGCTAGTTTTTATCATTCTCCTATATTACCAAAAAAACATAATCATATTGAATTAATATTTAATTCTTTGAAAGTAATTTATAATGACCCAAGAAGATTTGGTTTTTTTGAGTTAGTAGAAAATAGTGAAAAATTAGAAAATAGATTTAAAAATTTGGGACCAGAACCATTCAATTTAAATTTTAATTTGAATTATGTTTTTAATTACTTCAAAGGAAAGAATAAAAATATTAAAACATTTTTATTAGATCAAAAATTTGTTTCTGGAATTGGGAATATTTATGCAAGTGAAATTTTATTTCTAAGTAAGATTTATCCATTTAAAAAAGCAAGTTTGTTAACTAGAGAAGATTGTAAAAAAATTATTTACTATTCAAAAAAAATTTTATTAAGAGCAATTAAAAAAGGTGGTTCAAGTATTAGAGATTTTAAGGATACACTGGGATCTTCTGGAAACTATCAAAAAGAGTTTAAAGTATATCAGCAAGAAGGATTAAGATGTAAAACTATAGGATGCACAGATACTATACAGAAAAAAATTGTATCAAATAGATCTACTTTTTTTTGTAATTCCTGCCAAAATTAGCCAAATATTTAGTTGACCGTTTTCAGTTCTCAAGCTATACCCCTGCGCATGGCAAATACAAAATCAGCTATTAAACGTATAAGACGAATTTCTAAGCAAACAGCAGTTAATAAAGCTAGAAAAAGTAGATTTAGAAATGCATTAAAGAAAATGAACGCTTTAATTGATACCAAAAAGAAAGATGAAGCGTTAAAATTCTTACCTAAATTAAACTCTGAGTTGATGAAAATTGCAAAGACTGGTGTAATTAAAAAACAAAATGCATCAAGAAACGTTTCAAGAATAACTAAAAAGATTGCAGCAATTTAAAAACCTTAAGTTGTTTCGAAGATAAATTTCACAAACACATTATATAAGATCTAAATATTTTAAATTACTATATTTAGATTTAGTAAATCTTTGATCTGACACAATACAATCAATGTTTGATTCAATCTGTATTTGATTCAATCAAAAATTTTATTTCTAAGAAAATTTAAAACTAATTTAAAAATTTATGTCCATAAAAAAAAATGATTGTGACAATAAATTCTACAATTGCAGATTTAATTTTTTTTTAATTTTAAATTTAATACTTGTTGCAAAATTTTTTAAATAGTTCTAACTGAGATCTTCCCTTAAGTTATGAATAAATCTTTTACAAATAAAAATATTAATAATTTTGCTTCAGAAGAGATCGATTGGCAACAAATTCAATCTGAAATGAAGAATAAATTAGGTTTGGAAATTTATGAAAGTTGGTTAAAAAAAATATCATTTCTTGAGGAGCATAATAATTATTTACTTTTATCTGTTCCAACTAGATTTATTAGAGACTGGATTACTTCGAGATATTTAGACCAAATTCTGAAAATAATTAAATTGTATAAAAAAGATATAATTAGAATTGAATTTAAAATTATTGATCAAAAAGTTGATAAGGATTTAAAAGAAACAACAAATATTGAAAATACCCAAAATGAAAATGTTTCATTTATAAAAGACTCGTACCTTCAGTACAACCGAATAGATCCAAACAAACGATTTGATAACTTTATAACTGGATCAAGCAATAAACTTGCATATGAAGCTTCTATAAAGGTTACAGAAACTATCTCTCATTATAATCCACTCTATATTTATGGTGGTGTAGGAATGGGGAAAACTCACTTATTAAATTCTATTGGTTTTGAGATGAAGAAAAAAAATAAAGTGATGTTCATTTCAGCTGAACGTTTCATGTATCAGTTTGTAAAATCAATTAAATCAAACGATATGGTTAAGTTTAAAGAATATTTTAGAAACACTGATATTTTATTAATAGATGACATCCAGTTTATTAGCGGCAAAGAAGCAATGCAGGAAGAATTTTTTCATACATTCAATGCTTTGTTAGATAAAGGATCGCAAATTATAGTATCTGCTGATAGAGCACCTAATAAATTAATGCGTATTCAAGAGAGAATTAAATCTAGATTTTCAGGTGGATTGGTTGTTGACATTCAAAAACCTGATTTAGAATTACGAAAAAAAATAGTTCAAAAAAAAACAGAAGAATTAAACAATTTATATTCAGATCAGCTTCAAGTATCAAAAGATATACAAGATTTTATCAGTAATGAGATCTCAGGAAGTGTTAGAGAATTAGTTGGAGCAGTTAATCGAATAGTATCCTTTTCAAGAATTTATAACAAAGTTCCAAATTTACCTGAAACTAAAGTGGTATTAAAAGATCTTTTAAATATCTCAGAAAACAAAGTAACAATTGACTTAATACAGACTATTGTGTGTAAGTTTTTTAAGATAAGCAAAAATGAAATGCTTTCTTCAAGAAGATCAAGATATCTTGTAAGACCTCGACAGACAGCAATTTACTTAACTAAAATTTTAACTTCAAAATCATTACCAGAAATAGGTAGAGAATTCTCGAATAGAGATCACACAACAATTATCCATTCTGTTAAAACAATTGAGAAAATTAAAGAAAAAGATCCAGAAATGGTAGATAATATCAATAAACTTAAAAATCAGATATTATACAATAACAAAGAAAATGAAATTTAACGTCAACCAACAAGACCTTCAGCAAGCACTAAATTATTGTCAGGGTGTAATTGAAAAGAGAAGCACGTTACCAATTTTATCTAATATTTTATTAGATGCTAGTAATTCTAAATTAACAATTACTGCTACAGATCTTGATTTAATTTTTATACACCAGCTAAATAATGTTGAAATTCTTGAGGAAGGAAAAACAACAACAACCTCGTCAATTATGTATGACATAATCAGAAAATTAACATCAGGAAAAAAAATTAATCTTACTCTTACCGATGTAAGTAAATTACAAGTAGAATCGGAAAAATCTATTTTTAATTTGAATTGTATTAGTGCTACCGAGTTTCCATTGACTGATGAAAATTTTAATGAAAATGAATTTATTATAAAATCAAAACAATTATTGAAACTTCTAAACAAATGTAAGTTTTCTGTTTCAAATGATGAAACTCGACATTATTTAAGTGGTATTTATTTTCACCAAACCGAAGTTGAAGATAAAAATTATTTAACAGCTGTTGCTACTGACAGTCATAGAATGTCGATTTCAAAAATCAGGCTAGATGAAAAAATTGAATTTGACCCTATTATACTTCCCAAAAAAACAATTTTTCAACTTTGTTCACTGTTAGATAGTTATGATGGTGATGTAAAAGTATCAAATCTAAAGTCAAAAATTAAGTTTGAACTGAATAATAGTATTTTAATTTCAAAACTTATCGATGGAAAATTCCCGAACTACATTCAGGTAATACCTAAAAATAATCAAAAAAAATTAGAAATTGATTTAAAACTTTTCTTAAACTCAGTTGATAGAGTGGCCTCTGTATCTCTGGATAAAAAAGATGGTGTAAAATTTAATTTATCAAATGATACTCTTAACCTTTCGGTAAATAATACTAATAGCGGAGACGGAAAAGAAACATTAAATGTTAAATTTGATCACGACTTAGAAATAAGTTTTAATTCCAGATATTTGATTGATGTAGCTTCACAATTAGATGGTGATAGAGTCGAAATCTTCTTTAATGATACGGGTTCACCAGCTTTAATAAAAGATCCAGGCGATTTTGATAGTATTTATGTTGTGATGCCAATGAAGGGTTAATTTATTAAATCTAATTCTTGATAGATATTTTTTTCTAGAGTTTTTAAAAATTCATTTTTTTCTAGCCCAGCTGAAATAGGTTTTAATATTGATATAGTAATTGTTCTATTACTATTTTTTCCACCTTTTTTTGGCCATACGTAACCAGAGTTTATGGCTACTGGTAAACAATTTATTTTTAATTCTTCATATATCCTTGAGGCTCCTTTTTTAAATGGAGTTCTATCATCAGGTAATACCCTGGTACCTTGAGGAAAAATAATTAATGGACGATTTGATTGTGATATTGTGTTTGAAATATCATTAAAAAAACCCAAATTATCTTTAGTTGTTTTATTTCTATTTATTGAAATTGATCCTATTTTTTTTAAATACCAACCAAATATTGGAATTTGGAGAAGCTCTTTTTTTAAAATAAAAACTGGTGAATTAAAAATAGTTTGCAAATAAAAAGTTTCAAACATTGATTGATGAGATGCAGCAATAAAAAATTTATCCTCTTTGATTATATTTTCTTCACCTTTGATAAGGATTTTTACTGAAAGGATAAACCTTAAGCAAACACCAGTCCAATAGCCCATTAATTTGCCACCAATTAAAACTATTTTTCTTGGTAGGAAAAAAGAAGGTAAAAAAATTATAGAAATAAAAATAATTCCAGTAAAAAAAATTATTGAAAATAAAATGTTTCTTATCATTGTCTCAAAAGCTAAATTAAATCTTTATGCTTTTGTCTTTTTCTAATTATTTTTATTTTGTTGTTTTTAATTAATATTTCTAATGGTTTTGTTCTTAAGTTATAATTCGAACTTAGTGACATTCCGTAGGCACCAACATCACATATTGCAACATAGTCTTTTTCTTGAAGTTCCTGAAAGTTTTTAATAGTTACAAACTTGTCTGTAGTTTCACATATAGGTCCTACAAATTCATAAGTTTTTTTGGAAACTTTTCCAGATTTAATAACAGGTAAAGTTTTGTGAATTGCACCATATAATGCTGGTCTCATTAAATCATTCATTGCTGCATCTAATATAATGAATTTTTTACTTTCACTGTCTTTTATATAAATTACTTTTGTAATCAATGTTCCAGAATTTCCTATTATAGATCTTCCTGGTTCAAATATAATTTTACATTTTTTATTTTTTAAAAATTTTTTAATAGCTAAATTATATTTTTTATAATTAAGTTTTTTATTTTTATCTGCATAAGAAATTCCCATACCACCACCTAAATCGATGTATTCAAATGTATGAGATGTTTTCTTTAAAATATTATCGACTACTTTAAGCATCTTTTCATAAGGCTTATGATCTAAAATTTGGCTTCCAATATGAACACTTAGGCAATTAAGATCTATATTTTGTGAACTTTTGCAATATTCAATTATTTCATAAAATGTTTTTTCATTTACACCAAACTTATTCTCTTTTTTACCAGTCGAAATTTGGCTTAATGTTTTTGCATCAGTATTAGGATTTAATCTTAAACCAATTTTTACAATTTTATTTTTTTGTCTAGCCACTCTATTTATTTCTACTACTTCACTTTTAGACTCTGCGTTTATTAGTAAAATTTTTTTATCTATTGCGTAACTTATTTCATTTGTAGTTTTGCCAACTCCTGAAAAGACAATTTTTTTTGGACTAATACCCGCTTTAAGAGCCATCATCATTTCACCAACAGATACTACATCAGCTCCAAAACCAAATTTTGATATCTCATTTATTAAATTTACATTGGTATTTGATTTAACTGCGAAACATATCAATGGTGATATTGATTTAAAATTTTTTTTAAAATTTAAAATATTTTCTTTTAACCTTGAGTAAGAATAGCAATATGTTGGTGTACCATATCTTTTTGCAATTTTTAAAAAGTTAACTTTATCAATAGATAATTTTTTATTTATGTATTTCATTACACTCTATTTTTAGAGAATAGATTTAAATAAACTTGTTTTTTGTCTTCTTGGTATATAGGGTCACCTTTCTTGCCACATGAAAATAACAGCAGCAACATAACTAACGTAAATGTGATTTTTTTTATCATTTTAATTTCTTATATTTAGTTATCATTTTTTTTATATTTTCAAAAGAAGTTCCCCCAAATGATTTTTTTGAATTTATAGAGTTTTTTAAATCGAAAATTTCTAAAACCTTTTCTGTCAATTTTGGCTCAATTTTTTTAAGTTCATTTAAACTTAATTCGTTTAAATTTTTCTTTCTTTTTTCAGCCATGTTAACAATAGCTGCTGTTTTTTGATATGCCTTTCTAAATGACATGTTGTGTTCTCTAACTAAATAATCAGCTAGATCTGTTGCTGTAATATGACCCTTATTTGCAAGTTCAAGCATTTTCTTTTTATTTGCACTGCAATTTTTTAAAACTTCATCAAATATTTTTAAGCAATTTATGAGAGTGTCATTAGAATTAAAAACTAATTCTTTATCATCCTGTAAATCTTTAAAGTAGGATAGTGGCAAGCCTTTTAGTATCGTTAACATAGAAAAAAAATTTCCGTAAGAAGTACCAGTTTTTCCTCTTAGATATTCTAAGAGATCAGGATTCTTTTTTTGAGGCATAATCGAAGAGCCTGTAACAACTTTATCTGACAGGTTTATTAAGTTAAATCCATCCGAATTCCATATAATTAACTCCTCTGCAATTCTAGAAATATGCATTGAACATACTGAAACAGCGTAAAGAAAATCCAGCACAAAGTCTCTATCTGAAACTGTATCTATTGAATTATTGGTTGGTCTTTTAAATCCAAGTTTTTTAGATGTAAAATTTCTATCTATATTAAATGAAGTGCCTGATAGAGCCGCTACACCTAATGGACTTTCATCTAAGCTATCTAAATTGTTTAAAAATCTTTTTTTATCTCTAGTAAACATTTCCACATAAGCCATTAAATAATGGCCAAATGATATAGCTTGAGCATTTTTAAGATGAGTGAAACCTGGCATAATGGTCTCAACATTTTTTTCAGCCAGTTTAATTGTGCTTTTGATTACTTTATCTATATTGTTATTAATATCTTTTGTTGCAGTTTTAATCCAAATTTTAAAATCAGTTATTACCTGATCATTTCTTGATCTAGCTGTATGAATGTATCCGGCTTCATCACCAATTATTTGAAATAATCTTTTCTCTATATTCATATGAATGTCTTCATATTTTTTATTAAATTCAAATTTTTTGTAATTTATTTCTTTATAAATTTTATTTAGACCATAAATAATTTTATTTTTTATTTTAAAGGAAATTATTTTTTGTCTAAAAAGCATTTCAACGTGTGCAATGGATCCTTGTATGTCTTCTTTGTAAAGTCTCTTGTCTATGTCAATAGAATTACCAACTTTTTGAAATAGGTTTGACGCCTCTTTTTGTATTCGCGTGTTCCATATTGCTTGGTTGTTTTTATTTTTTGCCATGATATTTAGTTATACCTAATTAATATGAGAATTTTAGCATTATTTATTTTTTTAATTACAACTGTAGAAGCCAGTGATTTACCGAACATTAAAAATATTGTTATTCATAAAGTTCCAAAAACGTATGAAAATGTATTTTTTTTAAATAAGAAAAATGAAAAAATTAAAATTAATGATTTCAAAGGAAAATTGTTAGTATTAAATTTTTGGGCTACTTGGTGTCCCCCGTGCAAAGAAGAGATGCCTTCATTAGACAATATGCAAGCAAATTCATCACTTAATAATTTAAAAGTTTTTCCTATTAATATTGGGAAAGAAAAACTGAATAAAGTTGAAGAATTTTTTGTAAAATTAAACTTAAAAAATTTGGAACCTTTTTTTGATCCAGAAGTAACTTTAGCTAAAACTTTTTCTCTAAGAGGAGTTCCAACATCAATATTTATAAATAAAGAAGGCAAGGAATTTGCTAGGGTTCTTGGTGACATAGACTTTAATGACAAAGATTTTTTAAAGTGGATTGAGAAATATAATTAGTTTTTAAAAAAATATGCGAAAGCTACCAAAACAAGTATGGCCACAAATTGCAGCAGTACTCTAAGCTGCATTAGTTTATTTGAATATTTTTTACTTGTTTCTCCACCTTTAAATAAAGTTCCAATACCCAAAACCAAAACTATTCCAACAGCTATTAAAAGAGCTATAGATAAAATTTTAACTAATATTCCAGAAAACATATTATTATTGTAGTGTGTTTTTAAAAATAAAAAACATAATAAATCATCTATGACATTTTGCCTTAATTCAATCATCATCAAACCAGAAGAAGGAACAGAAATTAAGAATGCGATAATTTTACTTCATGGGTATGGTGGAGATGGAAAAGACATAAGTATGTTAACTTTAAATTGGAAAAGACATCTGCCAAACACTATTTTTATTTGTCCTAATGGACATGAAAAGTGTGCAATTAATCCATCAGGATATCAATGGTTTGATTTAACCAAAGAAGATCCATCTTATATTCTTGAAGAGTCAATTAAAGCTGAAAATGTTATTAAAAAATTTATTGAGGAAGTTAAAACTGAATACAACTTATCAAATCAACAAATTTGCTTATCAGGTTTCAGCCAGGGCTGCATGATGTCTTTGAATGTTGGTCTTACCTCAAATGAAAAATTTTTATGTGTCGTGGGATTTTCAGGAAAAATAATAGATCAAATTAATTTGAAAGATAGAATCAAAAATAGCACAGATACATTGCTAATACATGGTGATGTTGACCAAATTGTTCCATCAACACATTTACTTGAAGCTAAAGATTTTTTAATTCGAAATAATATTCCTGTTGAAACGTTATTAATAAAAAATTGTGACCATCACATTCCTATCGAGGCATCAAGTACAGCATTAAATTATATTTTAAAAAAAATTTAACATCTGATCATATTGATTATGATGCTAAACTAAGTTAATGTTTTAATGTGAACAACTTTATTGAACAAGATGTATCATTAGAAAAATGTCCTGCATTAGTTCTTAATGCTGATTACAGACCTCTAAGTTATTACCCACTATCATTATGGTCATGGCAAGACACTGTGAAATCAGTTTTTCTTGATAGAGTTATAATTGTAAGTCATTACGATAGAACTATCAGAAGCCCTTCATTTAATATGAAGCTACCAAGTGTTATAGCTTTAAAAGACTATATTGTTCCTCAAACGAAACCAAGTTTTACTAGATTTAACGTTTTTTTAAGAGATAAATTCTCTTGTCAATATTGTGGAAGTAATGAGGAACTTACTTTTGATCATTTGCTTCCAAGATCTAAAGGTGGAGAAACAAATTGGGACAATGTTGTTACAGCTTGTTCAGCTTGTAATGTAAAAAAAGGTGGAAAATTATTAAAACATTCAGGAATGAAATTAAATCAATATCCATTCAGACCTTCAACAGAAGATTTACATAAAAATGGTAAGAACTTTCCTCCTAACTTTTTACACAAAAGTTGGATGGATTATTTGTATTGGGATGTTGAATTAGAAACTTAAATTTTTTCAGAAATATTAATTGCAATTTTAGAACCAGTTTTAATTATTTTATCTAAAATACCATAAGGTCCTTTTTTAGTTGCACCCTTTTCATAAGCGATATCTTTATGATTAAGCTCATCTTCTCTAAATTTTGTAATTTTGTTTTTGAGAAATTTTTCATCTTCATCTAATTGATTAATTTGATTTAAGTAGTGTTCATCAATTACTTCCTCTACAGATGCTGTGCATAGCATGGCTGCCTTTTTCCCTAATAAAGTAGAACCGAATCCTAAACCAACACCTAGTAAATCCCATAGTGGTAAAAGTTTTGTAGGAGCAATGTTTCTTTTTTTAATTTCATTTTCAAAGAATTCACTATGTTCCTTTTCATGAATTTTCATATCTTCTATGATTTTTTTCAAATTTTCATCTTTGACAAATGTATTTAAAGCTAATAATTGACCTTCATATATTTTAACAGCACCACGCTCACCAGCATGATCTACCCTTATAAATTCTTCAATTTTTTTTTTACTTACTTTTGGCATAGTTTAAATAAATTTTTAATGCATTGATTGTAATTAGTACAGAAATTACAATATTGTAAGTTGTAAGTGATAATCCAAAAATTTTAAATGTTACATCTTTGCAGCTCACTTTTTGTTCCTGCAATTGTTTTAAAATTTCTTCTTTGGAAGTTGCCTCAGAGCCATTTTTTAGGTCACAAACTAAAGATTCCTCGATAAATCCTTGTTCAATACCAAAATGATAAACTGATAAGATAGTAGCTGTTAAAAAAACTATTACCAATAAAACCAAAAATATTTTTTCAAACTGAGAAAATTTATAATTCAAGAGTATAATTACTATTGCAATTACATATGGAATTCTCTCTAAGATACAAAGATTGCATGGTTGATGACCCAAAACATATTCAATAAAGAATGCTGACAATAGAGCAACGAAACTGACAAATAAAATTAGGTTAAGAAACAATGATTTGTTATTAAGCATTAAATTTAAAAATTAAAAATATAATTCCTAATACTATAACTATTAAAATTCCAATTATAGTGAACCATTTTGAACCATGCTTTTCCATGAATTCAGTAAATAAGTCACCAAATTTATAAGATAAATAAGCAACAATAAAAAATCTAAGACTTCTCGAGATTAAACTTACAACAATAAATACAGGTAAACTAAAACCAACAACACCGCTAGCAATAGTGAATGCTTTATAGGGAAGTGGAGTAAATCCTGCTAGAAAAAGAATACTTAGCCAGGCAAAAAAACCTGATCCTTGAGACAAACTTGTTTTCAAATTTTCTACTTTATTTTCATAACCATAAAATTGAATTACATGAATAGATAAATCATAAAACAAATAACCTAGCAAATATCCAAAAATTCCACCTAAAACTGAAAATATAGATGTGATTAAAAATATTTTAAAATATTCTTTTTTTTTAGCAATCACCATAGGAATAATCATTACATCTGGAGGTATAGGAAAAAATGAACTTTCAGTGAAGGAAACAATTCCTAAGTATAATTTTGAACTTTTGTGAGCAGCTAAATTTAAACAATATTTATAAAGACTTTGAAACATTTTTTAGTTTTAATATAATTTTAGTTCTTATACTATTTAATTATAATTTAATATAATGGGCGAATGGCGGAACTGGTAGACGCGCACGACTCAAAATCGTGTTTCGCAAGAAGTGAGAGTTCGATTCTCTCTTCGCCCACCAAAGTTTATGAATATTAAAAACTATAATAATCTTTTAGAATTATTTTATAATCAGTATACAAAAGAAAAAGCAGATCAAATTTTTCTAAAATCCTTAAAAAATCCAAACGATAAATTTTCTTGGAGAGATACTTATTTGAATATTTTAAAATTAAGCAATGAGCTTAAATCTTTAATTCAAAAAAAAGATAGATGTTTATTAATTTCAGAAAATAGACCTGAATGGATGATATCTGATTTAGCGATAATGTTAGCAGGTGGAATTACCGTGCCAGCCTATACTACTTACACCGAAAGAGATTATGAATATTTAATTGATGATTGTAATCCATCAGTAATAGTTGTCTCAGATCAAGTTCAATATAATAAAATTAAAAATATAATTTCTACAAAGCCATTTATTAAAAAGGTTATCACCTTTGATGAAATTGATAGCCAATCAGATACTATATGTATTAAAGATATTTTTAAAAAGAACGATTGTGAAGAGATCGATTTTTTAAAATTAGAAATTTCAAGAAAAGATGTAGCTTGTATTATTTATACATCAGGAACCCAAGGTAACCCCAAGGGAGTAATGCTCAGCCATGGAGGGATTTTAAATAATTGTGAAGGTTCTATTTCGCTTTTAAAAGAGATAATATCTTACAAACCTAAATTCCTAACTTGGTTACCATTATCGCATTCTTATGAACACACCGTTCAGTTTGTCCAAATAGCAATAGGAGCCGAAGTTTACTATGCAGAAAGTATAGATAAGTTAATTAAAAATATGGGAGAATGTAGTCCAGATATTATGACAGCTGTTCCAAGATTTTATCAGAATCTGTATCAAAAAATTAATTCGACTTTTAATAAAGCTACAGGTTTTAAAAAATCTCTAATAAATAAAATGCTTTATCTTGGAGAAAAAGTACTAACAAATCAAAAACTTACTTTTTTTGAAAAAGTGCAAAATATAATTTGCGAAAAAATAGTTAGAAAAAAAATAAAAGCTCAATTTGGAGGTTCTCTAAAAGCATTCATTTCTGGAGGAGGTGCGCTAGATAAAGAAGTGGGTGTTTTTTTAAATTCGATAGGTTTACCGACTTTGCAAGGGTATGGGTTAACCGAAACTTCTCCTGTTGTAAGTTGCAACCCAATAAAAGATATAAGGATAGATACAGTAGGTCCTGCTTTTAGTGGTAATGAAGTGAAAATTGCTGACGATGGTGAAATTCTGGTTAAAGGTGAAAATGTTATGTTAGGTTATTGGAATAAAAAGGAAGAGACTGAAAAAGTTTTAAAGGATGGCTGGTTATATACTGGAGATATAGGACATTTTGAAAATGGATACTTAAAAATTACTGATAGAAAAAAAGATATTTTAATTACACCAGGTGGTGACAATATTTCACCTGTAAAAATTGAAAATGACTTACTGAAGATTGAATATGTAGAGCAAGCATTAGTTTATGGAGATAACAAACCATATTTAATAGCTATTTTAGTTTTAAATAATAATGAAAGCAATGTGTCAGATGAAAACATTTCAAAAGAAATAGAAACAATAAATAAAAACTTATCTAAGATAGAAAAAATTAAAAAGTTTTTTGTAATTAAAGAACAATTTACAATTGAAAATGGATTAATGACACCAACTTTAAAGTTAAAAAGATATAAAATTATTGAAAAGTATAAAAGTGAAATAGAAAAACTTTATTAAATTTCTTTAAATTAAGAGTTTATTTACCGCATAAACATTAACTAAATTAATAAAAAAATTTTTTATAAAAAATAAAAAAATAAAAAATATTTTTTTAAAATTCGCTTTTAATTAATGATTTGACATAAGTTGTATAAAAAAATAAAAATAAGTTAACAGCGAATCAATTTGATTCGTTAAACTAAAAAGGGAGCTAAAGATGCCTAAGAAAAGAAAAAAAGCGGCAAAGAAAACTAAGAAAAAAGCTAAGAAAAAAGCTAAGAAAAAAGCTAAAAAGGCTAAGAAAAGAAGAAAATAATAACTTAGTATTCTTTACAAAAAACGCTTCTCATAACTTTTTGTGTGAGAGGCGTTTTTTTTATTCGTCTAAAGGTTCGTCAGTTTCAGAAATAGGCTCTTCGACAGGTAAATCAGCAGTTGGAGTTTTAGGAGTAGCGCTAATAGCTTGTGCTTGTCCACCAACATTTCTCTTTAATGCTTTATCTAATTTTTTTTGAGTGTCTTCTGGTGATAAATTTAAAATTATCTGAAATTCTGATTGCATTCTTTCATAAGCTTTTTCAAAAAGTTGTCTTTCACTATAAGATTGATCAACCATAAGATCATCACCTTTGTTTAGATCTCTTACAACTTCAGCTAATTCATAAATTTTACCTGATGAAATTTTTGCCTCATATTCTTGTGCTCTTCTACTCCACATTGATCTTTTGATTTTTGGCTTACTTTTTAATATAGAAATACATTTGTTTACTTGATTAATTGTTGCTAAAGGCCTTAGGTGAGACTGTTTGTTAACGGGTACCATACCATTAGCTTTATCTTTTTCAAATTTGATAACGTATGTTTCAACATCAATACCACCGATATTTATTTTTTTGAATTCTGTAATTTGACCAACGCCATGTTTTGGATAAACAACATAATCTTTAATTTTAAATTCTCTTTTTTCAGTTTCTTGTTTTTTAACTTTTTTTATCTCAGGTTTAACCTCATTAGTTTTTGATATTCTTAAATTATCAACTTTCGGTTCATCTGGCGTTTCAGTAGTTTTTGAAACTTTTTTTATTTTAGGAGATTTATTTGGAATTTTTTTTAATACTTTTTTAGCTTTTTTTACTACTACTTTTTTGACTTTTTTAGTTTTAGTTTTTACAACTTTTTTAACTTTAGTTACTTTTTTCTTTTTAACTTTTTTTGTCATTTCTTTATCTGATTTACCTTTAAAGATTTTCTTTAAAATACTTTTCGTACTTATTTTGCTCATTTTTAAATTTTTCGTGATCCGCTGGGGGATCTTTTTTCTCACTTATGTTTGGCCAGATTTCTGAATATTTTTTATTGATCTCTAACCATTTTTCGCTTCCAGGTTCTGTATCTGCTTTTATAGCATCAACGGGGCACTCTGGCTCACAAACGCCACAATCTATACACTCATCCGGTTTAATTACAAGCATATTTTTACCTTCATAAAAACAATCAACCGGACAAACGTCTACACAATCAGTAAGCTTACACTTAATACAATTGTCGTTTACAATATAAGTCACTCTTTACTTTCCTCTTTTAATCTATGCTTAATATCCCCCATAGTTTTACTGTCAATGTATAAAAGTCCCGCTAATCTTCTCATAAGATTTGTTTCATACATATCCGCATCTTCATTAGAATAAATAATTGACCAAAGAGCTTCTACTATTTTAATTTTATCTTTTTCAGGTAAATTTTTAATTTCTCTTGTGAAGTCTAAAATTTGGTTTGAATTTTCCTCAATAATTTTTGCATCTTGTATAGTTTCTGTGATTTTTTCACTCTCAAGGCCCAACTCTAGAAGTGTTTTTTTAATTATTTCCTCTTCTATGTCAGTATAATTTTCATCTATTTTTGCAGCATGGATTAATAAAGCACAAACTTTTACTATAAAATTATTCTCTTCTTTTTTATCTGTCTTTTTAAAAAACATAAAATTAACCTAGCTTGAGATTTTTAAGAACTTTAAATGGATTTTCATTTGAAACTTTTTTGTTCTGTATTTTTTTAAATTTTTTAACAGGATTATATTTAAAAAACATGTCTTGTTCTTTCTCATAAGTTTTATAACCCATTTTTTGTAATAATTTTTTAAAGTTCTCTTTGCTGCACCCTAAAAGATTTAACATTTCAGGTATCATTTTTATTTCATTATTTTCTTTTGAAGTAGCATTAATAATTTGTACAAAGAGTCTTTCAAGAATATCTATTCTTACAAAAAGATTATCAAATTTTTCAAATCCACAGAGAAGCATAAAGTTTTTATTTTGAGAATCTTTATCTTCTAAAAAATTTAATCCAAAAGTTGGTGGTTTTAAATTATAGAATTTTTGATGAAAATTTTTCCACAATAAGGTTCTTAAAGATACAGCATCTGGTTTTATAAGCTGATAAAGGAATACATGGTATCTTCCAAATTTTACACCCAATTCTCTAAGTACTTTTCTATCTATTTGTTCAAGATTTTTTAAATAATCAGAAACTTGTTCTCTTTTTAAAACACCATTATTTTCATAAAGCTGATAAGCTAAAGCTTTAATCGAAGACTTATCTTCTTTAATGTTTTTTAAATCTATTAAACTTTTCAAGACATCGCTTATTTTAGAGTTTAACCATTTTTGAATAAAATCATTTAGTTTTTGTTTTGGATTTTGTTCAATAATGTCATCAACAACTAAAGTAAAATTAGGACTTAAATAATCATTTCCTGGTAACAGTCTAGCAATTGGAAATTCATTCCAATATATTTTAAAATCCTCTTTTAAATCTATTAATCCTGTATCTACAATTGACTGAATTCTTTTATCAAACTCAGGTCCAATTGATTGTCTAGCAGCTTTTTTTAATGACTTGATATCAGTTTCAAGAGAGCCTTTTTTTAAATCTAATTCTAATTTCAAACCTTTGATTTTACCAATAAACTGATCATCTATTTTAACGTCATTGTTCTGTAATATTTCAGTTTTGAATTCCATGTCTTGTTTTAAACCTCTTGCAAGTATACTTGCTCTTTTGTCGATAAAAGTCTTGGTAAGTTCTTCATGAAGTCTGTCAGAAAGTCTATCTTCTAAATGTTTTGTTTTTTCTATCCAATAATTTTGATTTTCTACCCAATTATTTTTATTTGAAACATAAGACCAAGTTCTTACATTTGCAATTCTATTTGATAAAGAATCTACATTTCCCTCTAATTTATCAAGTTTCATGAGCTGTAATCTCATGTAATCTTCTGAAATTAGACCTTTTTCACTGTTTAAAAATTGAAAAACATTTCTGATCACTTCATAATGATTGCCGTAGGTTTTTTTAACAAAATCAGGTATCTGACAACATTCCCATAATAATTTGAGAGTTCTTTCGTTAAATTCTAGATTATTTTTTTCATCTTTTATAAAATATTTTAGCGCTCTTTCATCCTCACATTCGTGAACTTTTCTTAACCATTCCCTCTGGGGTCTTTCTTCAAGACTTTTAATCAGTGAATTTGGGTTATTGAAATTAAGATCAGAATTTCTCCAGAATAAAGTTCTTATTTCTTCAAATTTATGTCCTTCAATTAATTCCACTTCTTCAGGTGAAATTTCTTTACAATCACCAGTTATTCCAAAACCACCATCATTCAAATATCTTCCAGCTCTTCCCGCTATTTGACCTATTTCAGATAAATTTAATTTTCTTAATTTTTTTCCATCAAATTTTTTAAGATTTGAAAAATATACATAATCTAGATCCATATTTATTCCCATTCCAATAGCGTCAGTGGCTACTAAAAAATCGACATCTCCAGACTGGTAAAGTTCTACTTGAGCATTTCTCGTTTTAGGACTTAATGAACCCATAACTATAGCTGCCCCACCCTTTTGTCTTCTTATTAATTCTGCTATTGCATAAACTTCCTCCGCTGAAAAAGCTATGATTGCAGTTTTTCTATTTATTCTTGATATCTTTTTATGTCCGGCATAAGTGAGTTTTGATAATCTATCTCTATTAATAAATTCTAAATCCTCATTTAATTTAGATATGATGTTTTTAATAGTACTAGAACCCATTAGCATAGTAAGTTTTTCACCTCTTAAATTTAATAATCTATCTGTGAATATGTGACCTCTTTCATGATCTGCACACATTTGAATTTCATCTATGCCCACAAATTCTAAATGTTTTTCAATAGGCATTGATTCTACTGTGCATAAATAATATTTTGCGTTTGAAGGAATTATTTTTTCTTCACCAGTAATTAAAGCAACTTTGTCTATACTAATTTTTTTTATTACTTTATCGTAAACCTCTCTTGCTAATAATCTTAATGGGAACCCAATCATTCCGCTGTCAAAAGATAGCATTGTGTCAATTGCAAGATGAGTTTTACCTGTGTTTGTTGGACCAAGAACAGCTGTAATTTTATTTTTAGGCATTTCTATCTTTGGTGTATAATTTTTTTTACCTACCAGATATTGTTAGTGCTAAAGAACAAAAATAGACTAAAACATGACCGAATCGGAGGGTAAAAAGTTCTCATTTTTATATTAATATTAATGAGAATATCATAATTGAGATTAATTCTATAATAGTAATTTAAAAAAATAAAAATGACCAATAAACTTTGGGAAGCATCTTTTAAAGAGAAAAAAAATTCAAATCTTTATGCTTTTGAGAAATTTATTTCAAAAAAAATCAAAAAAAAATTTAATTTAAATTACAAAACTTTTTTAAATTGGACTATTAAAAATTCTCCTGAGTTTTGGAATTATTTTTGGGAATTTTCAGAAATTAAAGGATTGAAAAGTAAAAAAAAAATTAAAAAATCTAAAATATTTTATAAAAATTTATTCTTACCAGGTAGTAAGTTAAATTTTGGTGAGAATTTATTGTCAAAAAATAATGATGATAAGGCGATTACTTTTGTAAGCGAAAATGGCTTTAGAGAAGAAAAATCTTGGAGAGAATTAAATTTAAGTACAGGCAAAATTGTAAAGTTTTTAAAGGAAATTAAAATTAAAAAAGGAGATAGAGTTGCAGCTTATATGCCTAATACTATCGAGACAGTTGAGGCGTTTATAGCAGCGAGCACTATAGGAAGCATTTGGTCATCATGCAGTCCTGATTTTGGTATTAAAGGTGTTGTTGAGAGATTTTCTCAAATTAATCCAAAAGTTTTGTTCATTACAGACCAGTATTTTTACAATGGGAAAAAAATTAATGTATTAGAGAGATTATCTGAAATTTTAAAATCTATTCCGTCAATTAAAAATGTTGTGATTGTTAATTATCCTGGAAAAAAATATGTCACTAATAAAAGTAAATATAAGAAAATAAATTTAATTAAATGGCGTGAGATTATTCATAATCAATCTGAAAAAATAAATTTTAAAAAGTATGATTTCGAAAGTGAGTTGACTATTTTATATTCAAGTGGAACAACTGGAAAACCAAAATGTATTTGCCACAGAACTGGTGGAGTTCTTCTTCAACATAAGAAAGAACACCAATTACATTGCGATATAAAAGAAAATGATAACGTGTTTTATTTTACTACTTGTGGTTGGATGATGTGGAATTGGTTAGTAAGCTCGTTAGCTTCAAAGGCATCAATAGTACTTTTTGATGGTTCTCCAATGTATAAATCAAGTGATTTACTTTTAAAAATAGCACAAAGAGAAAAAATTACTCTGTTTGGAATTAGTGCTAAATATATTGATGCTCTAAGAAAATTAGAACCTAATCTTAAATTTAAATATAAACTTCAAAAACTAAAAACAATATGTTCAACAGGTTCTCCTTTATCAAGTGAAGGTTTTAAATATGTTTACAAAAATATTAAAAAGAAAGTTCATCTCTCATCTATTTCGGGTGGTACAGATATTGTATCGTGTTTTGTTTTAGGAAATGTATATCAGCCAGTAAATATTGGTGAAATACAAAATTCTGGCTTAGGTTTAGATGTTGATGTCTTTAATGATAGTGGCAAATCTTTAAAAAATTCTAAAGGTGAACTTGTTTGTAAAAATCCATTTCCATCAATGCCTCTTAAATTTTGGAATGATAAAAATGACGTAAAATATAAAAAAGCTTATTTCAATAGATATAAAAATATTTGGCATCATGGTGATTATGCTGAAAAAAGAAATACCGATGGTTTTATTATACATGGAAGATCTGACACTACCCTTAATCCAGGAGGTGTAAGACTTGGTACTGCTGAAATATATTCTGAGGTTGAAAAGTTTAAAGAAATTAAAGAAGCACTAGTAGTTGGTCAATCTTGGGATAATGATATAAGAATAATTCTTTTTGTTGTAATGAGTAATGAATACATACTTAATGATTCTTTACTTAATAGAATAAAAACTCAAATAAGAATAAATGCATCACCAAGACATGTCCCTAGTAAAGTAATTGTTGTAAAAGATATTCCAAGAACCAAAAGTGGTAAAATTGTTGAGCTTGCAGTTAAAAGCACTATAGAAGGAAGTGTTGTTAAAAATAAAGAAGCTTTAGCAAACCCAGAAGTTTTAAAACAATACAAAAATTTGAAACAGTTAAGTTATTAAATGTTAAAAAATATAGTTAAAGATTTAAAACCATCTTCTACGCTAGCAATTAATGAAGCTTCAAAAAAACTTGAAGATGAAGGAAAAAAAATATTTAAATTTGGTTTTGGACAATCACCCTTTAAAGTTCCACAAGACGTAGTAGAGGAGCTTAAAAATAATGCGTATCAAAACAAATATTTGCCCATGCAAGGTCTTTCAGAGCTAAGACAGTCTGTTGCAAAATACACATCAAAGAAAAAAAATTATGAATATAATTCTGAAAATGTCATCATAGGACCAGGCTCTAAAGAGTTGATGTTTTTACTTCATGTAATATTCGATGGTGAAATTATATTACCTGCACCAAGTTGGGTTTCTTACGCGCCACAAGCAATATTAGGAAGAAACAAAATTCAAATTTTACAAACAAAAAGAGAAAATAATTGGTTCCCTACAGCTCAAGAAATAGAGGAAGTAATATTAAAAGATAAAAATAAAAATTATTTATTATTTTTAAATTCCCCCAATAATCCTTCAGGACAAGTTTGTGAAAATTTGGAAGAGATTTCTAATGTTGCAAATAAACATAATCTTATAATTTTATCTGATGAGATATATTCAGAACTGACTTTTACAAAAAATTATAAGTCTATTTCAAATTTTTGTCCTGAGAAAACAATTATCAGTACCGGCCTAAGTAAATGGTGTGGAGCTGGTGGTTGGAGATTGGGATATTTTATTGTTCCAGAGAGCTTAAATGACATAAAAAATATGATTAATGTTTTAGCCAGTGAAACCTTTTCAGCAGTAAGTGCGCCTATCCAATATGCTGCAATAAAAGCATATGAAAACAATCATAGTAAATACATTAATAAATCTAGAAACATTTTAAAGGCTGTCGGCAATTATGTTTATCAAAATTTAAAATCAAACAAAATTTTAATTAATGAACCCCAAGGAGGTTTCTATTTAATGCCTGAATTTTTAAATTCTAAATTTAAAACTTCATCAGAAATGTGTGAAAATATTTTAAAAGAAACAGGTGTTGCATTATTACCTGGATCAGATTTTGGATTTAATGAAAGTAAAATGCTTGCAAGATTAAGCTTTACTGATTTTGATGGAGAAAAATTCATGAATAGTATTAAGGAAGATCAATCTATTGATTTTAATATAATCGAAAAGTTGGCACCAAAGGTTGTAGAAGGTGTTGATAATTTAAAAAAATGGTCAGAAAATCTTTAAAATCAGCCTATACATCTATTATAATTTTTTGGTAAGATTAATTTATAAAAAATAACGACATACAATTATAGAGAGGGAAAAATAATGAAAAAAATAATAACATCCCTATCAGGTGCTTTACTGATTTTATTTGCATCACTGTCCTTAACTACAGTTGCTAAATCAGCTGAGTTCTTCACGATAGGAACTGGTGGACCTACTGGAGTATATTTCCAAACAGGTAACGCTATATGTAAAATGCTTCATAAATCAGCAATTAGTGCTGAGCACGGTAGAAAAAAAGGCACAGCTAAAGCGTATAGATGTACTGCTCCATCGACAGGTGGTTCAAACTACAATATTGGACAAATAGCAGCTGGAGAATTTCAATTTGGTGTAGCTCAATCTGACTGGCAATATCACGCAGTGAATGGTTCAAGCAAATGGGAAGGAAAACAATTTAGTGATTTGAGAGCTGTGTTTTCAGTTCACAACGAACCTTTTCAAATTTGGGCTAGAAAAAAAGCAAGAATTAAAGATTTTGCAGACCTGGAAGGTAAAGTAGTAAACATTGGTAACCCTGGTTCTGGTCAGAGAGGAACTATGGAAGAACTAATGAAAGCTATGGGTGTTGATAATAGTTTCTTTAAATCAACGACAGAGTTAACTTCTTCAGAGCAAGTGAAAGCTTTGTGTGATGGTAAAATTGATGCATTTGGTTATTCGGTTGGATTTCCAAATGGTGCAATGGAACAAGCCGCAACTTGTGCTGCTAAAGCATCTCCAATCAATTTGACTGGACCAGAAGTTCAAGGCTTAATTGATGGTGCTGATTATTATGCACAGGCTGTAATTCCTAAAGGCACTTATACTAAACAGAAAAAAGATGCTACTACATTTGGTGTTAAAGCAACTGTGGTAACTTCAGCAGATGTTTCTGAAGAACTAGTGTACTTAGTTACAAAAGCAGTTTTTGAAAACTTTGACGATTTCAAAAAACAACATCCAGCATTTGGATTTTTGGAAAAGAAAAACATGATTAAAGATGGTTTATCTGCTCCACTACATCCTGGTGCAATTAAATATTATAAAGAAGCTGGATTAATGTAATCTAAGTTTTTTACTTTTTTTAAAAGGCCTGGTAATTTTTACCGGGCCTTTTTTTTATGGTATGAATATTTCTTATGAGTGATTCAATTAGCACCAATATAAAAAATAAAATAAGCGAAGATTTATCACCAACCAGAAACATTACTGGATTTCATTTAAAGGTAGTTTCTGCAATAGCTATCATTTGGTCCTTATTTCAACTTTGGTACGCATCACCATTTCCATTTATGTTGAATATTGGAATGTTTAAAGGTTTACCTGCGAGAGCAATACATTTAGGATTTGCATTAACTTTAGCATTTTTAATCTACCCAGTAGCAAAAGGAAAAAAAATTTCATTTTTTGATATTATTATAAGTTTTGTGGGCGCTTTTTCTTGTCTCTATATTTATTTTTTTTATGATCAATTAGTAGAGAGGGGTGGTGTTCTTTTAAGTTTGAAAATCACTGATACATTCAATTTTCCAGTGGAATTAATTTTAGGAGGATGTGGTATTTTAATACTTTTAGAGGCCACAAGAAGAGCAATTGGATTACCTTTGGTAATCATTGCAACTTGTTTTTTATTATTTTCATATTTTGGAAGGTATGCACCAGAGATAATTTCTCATGGAGGCTTGTCTTTAAATAGATTAGTAGGATTTCAATGGTTGGATCAAGAGGCAATATTTGGAATCCCTATTGGTGTTTCTGTAGATTTTATTTTTCTGTTCGTTTTATTTGGTGCCTTACTCGAAACAGCAGGTGGAGGTAAATATTTTTTAGATTTAGCCTTTGCGATGGTTGGTAAAATGAGAGGTGGACCAGCCAAAGCTGCAATTCTAGGCTCAGGAATGACTGGCTTAATCTCAGGATCATCAATTGCTAATACCGTAACTACTGGAACATTTACTATTCCAATAATGAAAAAAACAGGTTTCTCTAAAGAAAAGGCAGGTGCAATTGAGGTTTCATCATCTGTAAATGGACAAATAATGCCGCCTGTGATGGGTGCTGCAGCATTTGTAATGGCAAGTTTTATTGGAGTTACTTATTTTGAAATAGTTAAACATGCTTTTTTACCTGCAATTATTTCTTATATTGCTCTATTTTATATATCCCACCTAGAAGCTTTAAAATTAAATCTTAAAGGAATGGACGATGCCGATGTTCCTAATTTGAAAAAAACATTTTTATCTGGAATTCACTTTTTAATTCCTATTTTTGTTTTAATTTATACTCTTGTTTATTTAAGGTTCACTGCTTCGTATTCAATTTTTTATGCAACAATTACTTTAATTTTAGTAAATCTAATTAACTTAATTATTAAAAATAATTACTCTAAAGATTCTTTTAAAGAATGGTTTAATCAAACAATCGTTGGTTTTGAAAAAGGAGCATTAAATATGGTAGCAGTTGGTATAGCAATTGCTACAGCTGGTATCATAGTAGGTGCAGTTGGATCAACAGGCTTAAGTACAAACTTAATTATTGTTATCGAATCTATTGCTAAAGATAACGTCACAATACTATTATTTTTAACAATAATTTTATGTTTGTTGTTAGGAATGGGTTTACCAACTACAGCAAACTATGTTGTGGTTGCATCTTTGATGGCAACTGTTTTAGTTGATGTTGGAAATGCATCTGGGTTTATTTTTCCACTTATAGCAGTTCATTTATTTGTTTTTTACTTTGGACTGATGGCAGATGTAACACCGCCAGTAGGACTAGCTTCTTATGCAGCTGCAGGAATATCTGGAGGAGACCCATTAAGGACTGGAGTTCAAGCATTTTGGTATAGTTTAAGAACAGGAATATTACCAATAGTCTTTTTGTTTAATCATGAACTTTTACTTATTGGTATTGAGAATATCTGGCATGGGCTTATTGTTATTATAACATCATTAATCGGAATTTTAGTTTTTACATCAGCAACTCAAGGTTGGTTTGTAAATAGACTTAAATGGTATGAGATAATTATTTTTTTAATCATTTCTATTTCTTTATTGTCTCCAGATTTTGTTCTAAATAAATTTTACCCAAAATATAATTATCAAGAAATTAATAAAATCAATTCATTAAAATTTGATTCAAAAAAAGAAATTCAAATTAAAATAACAAGACCTAGTTTATATGGAGAAAGATATAAACTTTTTGTAATATCAAAAAATACATTTGAGGATCATTTTACTCTAGAGGATTATGGGATTACTTTATTAGAGCAGGATGAAAAAATAATAGTTGATAATTTAAAATGGAATGGAGAAGCAAAAAAAAATGGTTTTGAAATGGGAGATTATATCAGTGAATTTAAAATTGAAAATTCTGATAGACCATCGAAAAATATAGTTTATCCAATTGCTTTAATTTTATTAGTTATTTGTGGATATTTTAATTTCAGAAGAAAGGAATAAATTAACCACCTGGACCTAAGTTTGAAGGTTTAACTTTTAAAATTTTCCAAACTCCTGTTGCTGATGTGATAATTTTGTTATTACATTTAAGCTCACAAAATAAAAATATTAATGTATTAGTTTTTTTTAAAATTTTTGTATGTCCAATAATTTCATCACCAACTTTTGAGGCACCAATAAACTTGATATCTAATGAAATAGTTACACATGGAGCATTATTCGCAGATCTGTGAGCAGCGGTTCCGGCACCTGCATCTATTAATGCTGATAGATAGCCTCCATGAGTTATACCAGCAGCATTTAAGTGATTTTCATTTATAGTAGATTTAAATTCATATTCAGTTTCAGAAATGTTTCTAAACAAAACACCTCCATTGTGTTTCATAAAACCAGGTGTTAAGCTTATTTGTTCAAATTCATTACTCATAAAATTTACAATACAATTGTTAATAGCAATAATAACAATGCGATAATTATAAAAAAGTAAATTACTGATTTTTGTAAAGATGCTTTTAAAAGCCAATCAATCATTTTTATCCTTTTTTGGTGGACCGCCCAGAACTCGAATCTGGAATCTCCCGGTTCGTAGCCGAGCGCCTTATCCAATTTGGCCAGCGGTCCAAAATTAATTTTATTAAAGATACTGTATTTTGAGGTTTTATTAACAAATTTTGTTCAATTAAAACACAGCTTTGCATAAAAAGATTAATTAATGTGATAAAATAACATAAAAATATATTTTATTTGAGTGTATAAGCCTTTTAAATAATGAGCGAAAAACTACTTGTTCCTGACATTGGTGATTTTGAGAATGTTGAGGTGATAGAATTACTTGTGAAGCCTGGAGATACAATCAAGGAAAATGATCCAGTAGTTACAATTGAAAGTGATAAATCTAGTGTTGAAATCCCATCAACTATTTCAGGAAAAATTGATACCGTTAATGTCAAAGTAGGTGATAAAGTTTCAAAAGGTGATTTACTTTTAAGTTTAAGCAATTCAACCAAAAGTCTTCCAGAGAGCAATCTTCCTAAAGATACAGAAAATATTATTAAACAAGCTGAGGAAGCAATGGCTGTAAATAAAGAGGAGCCAGTCAATGTTCCAGAGCCAGCTAAAGAAAAAAAACAATCTATAATTCAAGTTACAAATAGATTAGATACAGATCCTTTAGAAACTCAAGATTGGCTAGAGTCTTTATCTGCAGTAATTTCAAAAGATGGAAATCAAAGAGCTCATTTTTTAATTAAGGAATTAATTAACAAAGCCTATCGTGAAGGAGCAAATATTCCTTACACCCAAAATACTCCGTATATAAATACTATTCCTCCTGAGGCTGAAATAAAATCAAATGGAGATCAAAATATTGAGAGAAGAATAAGATCTCTGATTAGATGGAATGCAGCTGCAATGGTAGTAAGAGCTAACAAAAAATTTCCAGAATTAGGTGGACACATAGGAACCTTTGCATCTGCTGCAACTTTATATGATGTTGGAATGAATCATTTTTGGAGAGCAAAAAACAATAAATTTGGAGGTGATCTAGTATATTTCCAAGGACACAGTGCACCTGGAATGTATGCTAGAGCATTTTTAGAGGGTAGATTAACTGAGAAACAATTAGATAGTTTTAGACAGGAAGTAAAACCTGGAGGATTATCTTCATACCCTCACCCTTGGCTAATGCCAAATTTTTGGCAATTTCCGACTGTTTCAATGGGGTTAGGACCAATGCTTGCAATTTATCAAGCAAGATACATGAAATATTTAATCAATAGAGGATTGATTAAAGATGAAGGACGAAAGGTCTGGGCTTTTTTAGGAGATGGTGAAATGGATGAACCAGAATCCATGGGTGCAATTGGATTAGCAGCTAGAGAAAAACTAGATAATTTAATTTTTGTAATTAATTGCAATCTCCAAAGACTTGATGGACCTGTAAGAGGAAATGGAAAAATTATACAAGAACTTGAAGGTAGCTTCAGAGGTGCTGGATGGAATGTAATAAAAGTTATTTGGGGTTCATATTGGGACTCATTATTAGCTAATGACAAATCTGGTCAATTAGTAAAAATTATGAATGAAACTGTAGATGGTGAATACCAAGCCATGAAAGCAAGAGATGGCGCATATGTACGAGAAAAGTTTTTTGGAAAAAATCCAGATACTTTGGAGATGGTTTCATCTATGTCAGATAAAGATATTTGGAGATTAAATCGAGGAGGACACGACCCCCATAAGGTATACGCAGCTTATGATAAAGCAATTAAAAACCAAGGAAGTCCAACTGTTATTATTGCAAAAACAATCAAGGGATATGGAATGGGAAAAACAGGTGAAAGTGTAAACACTACTCACCAAACTAAAAAATTAGATGTGGATGATCTTATGTATTATAGAGATCGTTTTGACGTTCCCCTAACTGATGAACAAGTTAGAAACATAGAATACTTTAGGCCTGATGAGAAATCTCCAGAGATTAGATACATAAAAGAGAGAAGACTTAAACTGGGAGGCTATTTGCCAGAGAGATCAACCTTTGCAAAACCTATTAAAGCACCATCAAAAGATATTTTTGATTTTATGAAAGTTTCAACTGGTGAAAAAGAAATGTCTACCACAATGGCACTGGTCAGAATGTTAACTAATTTGTTAAGAGATAAAAATATTTCACCTAGATTAGTTCCAATTATCCCAGATGAAGCAAGAACATTCGGTATGGAAGGGTTTTTTCAAAAAATTGGAATATATGCTCACGAAGGACAGAAATATGAACCCGAAGATGCTGCACAACTAAGTTCTTATAGAGAAGATAAAAGTGGACAGGTACTTGAAGAAGGAATTAATGAGGCAGGAGCGATGTCTTCTTGGATAGCAGCTGCAACTGCTTACACAAATCATGATATTGAAATGATTCCAATATACATTTTTTATTCTATGTTTGGATTTCAAAGAATTGGAGATTTAGCTTGGGCTGCTGGTGATAGCCAGGCTAGAGGTTTTTTAGTTGGTGCAACAGCTGGAAGAACAACCTTAGCAGGTGAAGGATTACAACATCAAGATGGACATAGTCATTTGATTGCATCAACAATTCCTAATTGTGTAACATATGATCCCACATTTCATTATGAATTAGCAACTATTTTTAGAGAAGGTCTAAGAAGAATGCATGAAAAGAAAGAAAATGTTTTTTATTATATTACAACAATGAACGAAAATTATTCACATCCAGAAATGCCTAAGGATAAAAATTGTGAAGAAGGAATTCTTAAAGGAATGTATAAGATAAAGGAATTTAACAAATATAAAAAAACAAAACTTCAACTTTTAGGCTCAGGAACAATTTTAAGAGAGATGATGGCAGCAGCTGAAATTTTACAAAACGACTATCAAATTGATAGTGAAATATGGAGTGTTACAAGTTTTAATGAGTTAAGAAAAGATGGAATGGAAGTTGAAAGATATAACCTTTTAAATCCAGACAAAACTCCTAAAAAATCGTATGTAGAGCAATGCCTTGGAAGCACCGAAGGTCCAATTATGGCAGCATCTGATTATATGAGAATGAATTCTGATCAAATAAGACCTTATACAAACAATAAGAGCTTTTACTCTCTAGGTGCAGATGGTTTTGGAAGAAGTGATACTAGAAAAAATTTAAGAAAATTCTTTGAGGTAGATAAAGAACATTTAGTAGCTTATGGATTAAGCATTTTAGCAAAAGAACAATTGATAGCTTCAAAATATGCAAAAGATGCTATGAAAAAATACAAAATTGATGGCGATAAACCTATGCCAACAAAATTATAATGTCAGATATTGAAATTAAGGTACCAAATATTGGAGATTTTAAAGATGTTGAGGTTATTGAGGTATTAGTAAAAAAAGGCCAATCAATTAAAAAAAATGACCCCTTAATTACAATAGAAAGCGATAAGTCTAGCGTAGAAATACCATCTAGTTTTGAAGGTAAAATTTCTAACTTAAATATAAAAGTTGGAGATAAAGTATCTGAAGGAGATTTAATTTTAACTTTAGAAAAGTCATCACAGATAAATCAAAAAGTTGAACAAAAGCCAATAATAGAAAAAGAGTTTAAAAAAATTGAATTAATAGAACCTGAAGTTCAACAAGAAACTAAAGTTTTAAATAATGTATCTAAAATTTCATCAGCAAGCCCAAAAGCTAGAAAATTTGCTAGAGAACTCGGTGTAGATATAAATAAAGTTTTAGGAAGCGAGAGAGATGGAAGAGTTGTTGAAGAAGACATCAAAAAATTTGTAGCATCAAGATCAAACAATAATGCTGAAGTCGTTGAGGAAAAAAAACCAAGCAAAATCAAAAACGAATTTGAGCATTCAGATTTTGGTCAAATAGAGATCAAAGATATACCAAGAGTTAAAAAATTATCATCAAAGTATTTAACAAATTCATGGACCACTATACCTCATGTTACAAATCATGATGAGGCTGATATTACAGAAATGGAAAGTTTCAGAAATTCTTTGACTGATATTTATACAGGGGAAAAAATTAAAATTACACCTTTAGCATTTATTATAAAAGCGTTAGTTGCTTCGTTAAAAAAATTTCCAAGTTTTAATTCTTCAATTGATGAAATTGAAACAGGTAAAATGACAATGAAAAAATATTATCATATAGGTATAGCTGTAGACACTCCAAATGGACTAATGGTTCCAAAAATTAGAAACGCTAATAATAAAAAAATTTCTCATATTAGTAGAGAGTTAAGGGAGGTAAGCGAGCTTTGTAGAAATTTAAAAATAGACAAAAAAGAATTGTTTGGTGGTTCGATGACCATTACTAGTTTGGGTGGAATAGGTGGATCATTTTTTACACCAATAATAAATTATCCTGAAGTAGCAATTTTGGGAGTAGGAAGATCAGAGAAAAAACAAATTTATATAAATGGAAAGTTTCAAACTAGAACAATGCTACCGATTTCTTTGTCTTATGATCATAGAATTATTGATGGAGCTGAGGCAGCAAGATTTAACAATGATCTTAAAGAAAACTTAGGCAAAAATTTTGCTTATAAGCTAGCTGTATAATTAAAAATGTCTAAGCCCATTTCCCTATTAAGTGCTTTGTTATGCACTTTTATATGGGGTACAACTTTTATTGCTCAAGATACTGGCATGGACAATATTGGTCCTTTTACATTTAATGCTGTTAGATTTTTTGTTGGTTTTTTAGCTATTACCCCACTCGTAATTTTATTTGAATTAAAAAATTTTAAACCAGAATTAAAAACAGATAAAAAAACATTTGTAATTTATGTGTCTTTAATAGGATTGTCTTTATTTTTAGGTTCTGCATTACAACAGGTTGCTTTGCTCTATACAGATGTTGCAAATGCAGCCTTTTTTACGATCTTTTATGTACCTATGGTGCCTATCATAATTTATTTGTTTGGAAAAAAATCAATTCATTGGAGTGTTTGGCCTTCAGTAATTTTGTGTTTAATTGGAGGATATTTATTAACAAATTTTTACGATGCAACTGTTAGGTTGGGTGATACTTTGGTTGTACTAGGAGCTTTATTTTGGAGCACACATATTATATTTACTGGAATTATTATTTCTAAATACAATCTTCCACTTACAATTGGAGCAATTCAAACTTTAATCGTAGCTATTTTATCTTTTTTCATTGGAATTCTTTATGAAGAATTTGTTTGGAACAATATTCTAATGGAAATATATTCTATATTATATGCTGGAATATTATCTGGAGGATTTGCATTTGTATTACAGATTTATGCACAAAAAAATATTACACCTGCACCAGCAGCAATTATTTTCTCTCTTGAAGGTGTATTTGCAACTGTAGCTGCATGGTTTATTTTAAATCAAGTATTAGATATAAATAATATACTTGGATGTTTTTTTATTTTGTGCGGAGTTTTATTATCACAATTACTCCCACTTATAAAAAGGAAAAAAATCTAATAAATTAAACCGAACAATACTAAAGCAATTATTATTCTATAAATTACAAATGCATTCATAGAAAACTTATTTATAAAAATTAAAAAATATTTAACTGTTAAAAAAGAAAGAATAAAAGAAGATATAATTGCAATTATTACTAAATAATTAAATTCTGTTGGTTGATTAAAAATATCTTTTAAACTAAGTACACTTGCACCAGCTAATGCTGGGATAGATAGTAAAAAAGATATTTTACTTGAATCTACTCTATTAAATTTCAAAATCCTTGCAGCTGTTATTGTAATACCTGCTCTGCTTACTCCAGGTATCAATGATAAAATTTGCATCATTCCTATAAATAGAATTGATTGAATATTTAAATTTGTAGAAATTTTTTTATCAAAACGACTTTTGTCAGATATATATAAAACAATCGCAAATATTAAAGTTGTCCATGCAATTGTTTCAATGTTTCGTAAACTATAAATTAGCCCTGTGGTATACAAAAAATATCCAAACATTATTAATGGAATAGATCCAATAACAATTAAACTTATTAGTCTTTTATTTTTATTTATGTTTAATAACTCTTCTTTAAAGTAATAAACTATTGCAAAAAGAGATCCTAGATGAAGGCTTATATCAATTAGTAATGAGCTAGATTTAAATTCATATAAGCTTGAAACTAAAATTAAATGTGCAGAAGAACTTATAGGAAGAAATTCTGAAACCCCTTGAATTGCTGAAAGGATTAAAACTTCTATAATATTCTGAAACATAATTTCTTCGTAGCTTATAAAGCTTATATTTCAAACAATACGATTTGATCATAGTAGCTATGCATTTATTAGAAACCTGTTTATTTATAACAAAAATGAGAGATTAAATGTCAATAAATATGACCTATTTAATGCTTTATTAAATAAAATCATTATATAACTTGCTGAAAATTAAATTTTTTATGACTGACAAAATGTTAAAATTTGTAAAAATAGGTCAACAAACTCCACCTAAAAGAGAAGTTGATCAAAGAAAAAAGGATTTTAACGAGATATATGACGAATATATCAATGAAAAAGCTAAAGAACAATCAAGCAGATGTTCTCAATGTGGAGTTCCTTTCTGTCAAGTTCATTGTCCTTTAAGTAATAATATTCCTGATTGGCTAAAGTTAACTGCTGAAGGAAGATTAAAAGAAGCATATGAGCTTTCCCAAAGCACTAACAATATGCCTGAGGTTTGTGGAAGAATCTGTCCCCAAGATAGATTATGCGAGGGCAATTGTGTAATTGAACAGTCTGGTCATGGAACAGTTACAATTGGTTCCGTTGAAAAATATATAACAGATAACGCCTGGGAACAAGGTTGGGTTAAACCAATTGAAGTTACAAATGAAAAAAATCAAAGTGTTGGAATTATAGGAGCTGGTCCTGCTGGATTAGCGGCAGCAGAACAGTTAAGAAAAAATGGGTATAAAATTACAGTTTACGATCGTTATGATAGAGCTGGAGGATTGTTAATATATGGAATTCCAAATTTTAAATTAGAAAAAGAAATAGTTGAAAGACGAACAAAGCTTTTAAAAGATGGTGGAATAGAATTCATACAAAATTTCGAAGTTGGTAAGGATGCAAGCTTAGAGCAATTAAGAAAAAAACATGATGCAGTATTAATTGCAACAGGAGTTTACAAAGCAAGAGAAGTTAATTTACCAGGTAATGATTTAGATAATATTTTTCCAGCAATGGATTTTCTTACAGCATCAAATAAGAAAGGATTGGGCGATGATGTTGAATTATTTGACAAGGGAATTCTAAATGCTGAGGGAAAAGATGTTGTTGTAATTGGCGGAGGTGATACAGCAATGGATTGTGTGAGAACTTCAGTTAGACAAAAAGCAAAATCAGTAAAATGCTTATACAGAAGAGATAAAGAAAATATGCCTGGTTCAGCAAGAGAAGTTGCAAATGCTGAAGAAGAGGGTGTTGAATTTGTATGGTTGTCTAGTCCTAAAGAATTTAAAGGAACTAATAAGGTAGAAAATTTAATTGTAGATCAAATAAAATTAGGTGAACCAGATGAAACTGGCAGAAGAAAACCTGAAGTACAAGAAGGTTCAAGTTATGAAATAAAAGCAGATATGGTTATTAAAGCTCTTGGATTTGATCCAGAGGATTTACCTAATTTATTTGATAGCAATGAACTTCAAGTTACAAAATGGGGAACAATAAAAACAGATTTTGATACTATGGAAACTAATCTAAGTGGTGTTTTTGCTGCTGGGGATATTGTTAGAGGAGCTTCATTAGTTGTTTGGGCAATTAAAGATGGGAGAGACGCAGCAGATTCCATAAAAAATTATTTAGAAACAAAATCCAAAAATGAGAAAAAAGTTGCTTAATGAAAACTTATAAAAAAAATTTTGATCTACTTAAGAAAAACAATGTCTATTCTGAAGATATGGAGCATGATGCGTGTGGAGTAGGTTTAATAGCCTCAACAGAGGGGAAAAAATCCAGGAATGTGGTTGAATATGGAATTGAAGCTTTAAAAGCTGTTTGGCACAGGGGCGCGGTAGATGCTGATGGGAAAACAGGAGATGGAGCTGGAATTCACTTAGAAATTCCAAAAGATTTTTTTATTGAAAAAATTGAGGTTACTGGACACACGCACGATAATTCTGAAATCTGCGTAGGAATGATTTTTCTTCCACGTAATGACTATGCAGCACAAGAGAGCTGTAAAACAATTGTTGAAAGCGAATTAACAAAAAATGATTTTAATATTTATGGCTGGAGACAAGTTCCTGTTAATCCAAAAGTTTTAGGTGAAAAAGCTTTTCAAACTATGCCTGAAATTATTCAGGTACTTTTCAAACCTCATAATAAAGAACTTACAAATAAAGATTTGGAGAGAAAAATTTATGAGACAAGAAGAAAAATTGAAAACGAAGCTTTCAAAAAATCATTAAATAATTTTTATATTTGTTCGTTAAGTTCAAAGTCAATTATTTACAAAGGAATGTTCTTAGCTGAAGCAATTTCAGAATTTTATCTAGATTTAAATGATGAAAGATTTGTGTCAAGATACGCAATATTTCATCAGCGGTTTTCAACCAACACAGCTCCAAGCTGGAATCTTGCCCAACCATTTAGAGCAATTGCACATAATGGAGAAATTAACACTTATAGAGGAAACAAAAATTGGATGAAAGTTCATGAGCAAGAAATGAATAGTCCATTATTTGATGATATAGAAAATCTTAAGCCAGTTATTCAACAAGGAGCTTCAGATTCTGCAGCTTTGGATAATGTTTTCGAATTATTAAACATTTCAGGTCAACCTGCACCATTAGCTAAACTAATGTTAGTTCCTGATGCATGGTCTAAGAAGAATAAGACTTTGCCAAAAGATCATCAGCAATTATTTAATTTTTTAAATAGCACTATGGAACCTTGGGATGGGCCCGCCGCCATAGCTGGAACTGACAATGAGTGGGTTATTGCAGCAAACGATAGAAATGGATTAAGACCTCTAAGATATGCAATCACAAAAGATAAGTTATTGTTTGCAGGCTCAGAAACTGGGATGATCGAGCTAAATGAAAAAAGAATTTTATCAAAAGGAAGATTAGGTCCTGGAGAAATTATAGGAGTAAGAATAGAAAAAGGTAAAGTATTTACTAATAAACAAATTAAGGATTACTTAGCAAAAGAGTATAAACATTTTAATTCACAAATTATTGATTTAGATGACAAACTAACGATTGAAGATGAGAAAAATTCTTTTTCAGGGGATGATTTAAGAAGAAGACAATATACTTTTGGAATTAGTTTAGAGGATCTTGAATTAATTTTACACCCTATGGCCGAGGATGCAAAAGAGGCTACAGGATCTATGGGCGATGACACCCCTTTAGCTGTGCTGTCAGATAAATATAGACCTCTGTATCATTTTTTTAGACAAAATTTTAGCCAAGTTACAAATCCACCAATAGACTCTTTGAGAGAAAATAAGGTGATGAGTTTAAAAACAAGATTTGGAAATCTAGGCAATATTCTAGATTTTGATAATTTAACAAAACAGAATATTTATGTTCTTAATTGCCCAATTTTATCTAATTCTCAGTTCGAAAAATTCATCAATTTTTTTGGAAATAATTCAACAATAATTGATTGTACCTTTGAAGAAAGTAATAGTTTGTATGAAGCTATTAAAAAAATTCAAAAAGATGCAGAAATTGCTGTTAGACAGGGTGTTACACAATTAATTCTTAGCGATAAAGATTTATCAATTTCAAAACTTCCAATTCCAATGCTGCTTGCAGTTGGCGCAATTAACTCGTTTTTAATTGAGAAAAAATTAAGAGGCTATGTGTCAATCAATGTCCAATCTGGAGAAGCATTAGATACACACTCTTTTGCAACTTTAATCGGTGTTGGTGCAACAACGGTCAATCCTTATTTGGCATTCGACAGTTTATATCAAAGATTTGAAAAAAAATTATTTGGAAAGTTTAGCTTTGAAGAATGTGTTGAAAGATACATCAAATCTGTCAATGCAGGATTATTAAAAATCATGTCCAAGATGGGAATCTCTGTTTTAAGTTCTTACAGAGGTGGATGCAATTTTGAAACTGTTGGATTGAGCAGAACTATTGTTTCAGATTATTTTCCAGGAGTTGTGTCTAAAATTTCTGGTATTGGACTTACTGGAATTGAAAAAAAAATAAGAGCAATTCATAAAGAAGCATTTGAAAGCACTGATACAATTCTTCCTATTGGAGGGATTTATAGATATAGAAAAAATGGAGAAACACACCAATATCAAGGCAAACTTATACATTTACTTCAAAGTGCAGTTGGTTCTAATTCTTATGACGCTTATAAAAGATATGCAGAAGGTATTTATAATTTACCACCAATAAATTTAAGGGACTTAATTGATTTTAGAGAAAAAAAATTAAAGGGAGCTTTAGATATTTCAGAAGTAGAACCAATAGAAAATATTTTAAAAAGATTTGGAAGTGGAAGCATGTCTCATGGTGCTTTATCTAAAGAGGCACATGAAACTTTGGCTACAGGCATGAATAGAATTAAAGGAGCTTCTTGTAGTGGTGAAGGTGGTGAAGATGAAAAAAGATTTAAAGTGTTAGATAACGGAGATAGTGCAAACTCTAGAGTAAAACAAATAGCTTCAGCAAGATTTGGTGTAACAGTTAATTATTTAAACAATTGCAATGAGATTGAAATAAAAATTGCACAAGGTGCAAAGCCAGGAGAAGGTGGACAACTCCCAGGTTTCAAAGTTACAGATGAAATAGCAAAGTTAAGACACTCAACGCCTGGAGTAACACTAATTTCTCCTCCACCACACCACGATATTTATTCAATTGAAGATCTTGCTCAGCTTATTTATGATTTAAAACAGATTAATCCAAAAGCAAGAATTGGAGTAAAACTAGTTGCATCCTCAGGAGTTGGAACTATTGCTGCAGGAGTTGCTAAAGCAAAAGCAGACATAATATTAATTTCAGGACATAACGGTGGAACTGGAGCTACTCCACAAACAAGTGTAAAATATGTAGGTATTCCATGGGAGATGGGATTAACAGAGGCTAACCAGGTTTTAACATTAAATAATCTTAGACATACAGTTACACTTAGAACTGATGGCGGAATTAAAACAGGTAGAGATGTTGTTATAGCAGCCATGATGGGGGCAGAAGAGTATGGAGTTGCAACAACTGCTTTAGTTGCAATGGGATGCATAATGGTAAGACAATGTCATTCGAATACATGCCCCGTTGGTGTCTGTACTCAAGATGAAAAATTAAGAGAAAAATTTACTGGAACACCAGATAAGGTTGTTAATCTATTTACGTTTATAGCAACTGAGGTTAGAGAAATTTTAGCTAAATTAGGTTTTAAATCATTAAATGATATTATTGGTAGAACTGACTTACTTAGACAAGTTAGCAAGGGTTCAGATAATTTAGATGATTTAGATTTAAATCCTTTATTTGTTCAAGCAGATACTGGGAACAATACTAGATATTGTGAAAACCAAGAAATTAATTCAGTGCCAGATACTCTAGACCAAGAAATATGGCCGGAGATTGAAAAGGCTTTAGATAATTCTGAAAAAATTGAAAAAGAATATTTAATTAAAAATACACATAGAGCAGTTGGGACAAGAATTTCTCATCATTTATATAAAAAATATGGTTATGAAAAACTTGATGATAATTTTTTAGTATTAAACTTTAAAGGATCAGCTGGTCAATCTTTTGGAGCCTTTTCATCCAAAGGTTTGAAGTTAGTATTAAAAGGTGATGCAAATGATTATGTCGGCAAAGGTCTTTCAGGAGCTACAATTTCTATAAGACTACCAGAGGAAAGTAACTTAATTTCAAATGAAAATACTATCTTAGGAAATACAGTTCTATACGGAGCAACATCTGGAAAACTTTTTGCAGCCGGTCAAGCTGGTGAAAGATTCTCTGTAAGAAATTCAGGTGCAGTTACAGTTATTGAGGGATGTGACTCGAATGGATGTGAGTATATGACTGGTGGAACTGTAGTAATTCTAGGAGATGTTGGAGATAACTTTGCTGCTGGTATGACAGGTGGTATGGCATTTATCTATGACAAATCAAAAGAATTTGAAAAAAAAGTAAACCCAGAGTCAGTAGTTTGGCAGAATGTTGAAACAGATTATTGGAAAGAAAGTTTAAAAAATTTAATCAAAGAACACCATGAAGAGACAGGATCTTTGTTATCTAAAGAAATAATTGAAAATTATGATAATGAAATTAATAATTTCATTCAGGTTTGTCCTAAAGAAATGTTAGATAAACTGAAAAACCCTATCAGCTTAAAAAAAGTTATAAAAGAAGTTAGTTAATTAATAATTTTAATTCTTTTAAGATTATATTAAGCCATTTCTTATTTGATAAGCTATGGTCACCTTTTTTTACAATGATCAATTTCTTTTTTGCTTTTGGAAATAGTTTTAAAACTTTTCTAGAATAACTTACCGGTACAGCTTCATCATACTCACCATGCATCATAGTAACATTAATTTTTGAATTTATTTTTTTATTTAAAACTCTATTTTTTCTTCCATCTTTTATAAGCTGATAAGTGATTGGATACTCATAATTCCCATGTTTTAGGTGATATATACCTTTTTGGATTGTTTCTTGCTTTATTTTTTTGGAGAATTTTTTCCACATCAAATTTTCTAAAAACTCAGGTGCCGAGCCAATTCCCAAAAATCCCATAATTTGTTTTTTAAATATTTTGAATTGTCTTAAAGCAATCCAAGCGCCCATACTTGAACCAATGACATAAAAATTATTATTTTTTATATATTTATTTATCAATATAGAAGTTTCTTTAGTCCATTTTGAAATATTTCCATTTGTGAATTTACCTGTAGATTTTCCATGACCTGAATATTCTAAAGCAAGAAAACTTATTTTATTTTTTCTTGCAAATTTTAAAAAAGCTTCTGGCTTTTTTCCCTCAAGATCTGACATAAATCCATGTAAGAAAACTATGAATGGAGAATTTTTATAAATTTTACAAATATGTCTAATTTTCTTAGTCTTTGAAATTTTGTGGAAACTGAAATTTGCCATAATCGTTTATAAGAATTGCTAATTAATATATAATCATATCAAATGTCATCTAATTTAAAAGTTTTGCAAGTAATACCAAAACTTGGATATGGTGGTGCAGAGACCGGCTGTTATGATATTGCTCACTATTTGCCAGAAAACGGTTGTAAGTCATTTATAGTTACTAGTGGTGGTGAGTTACTTAAATTTGTAGATAAAAATAAAGTAAAAGTTTTTAGACTTCCAGTTCAGAGTAAAAATCCAATATTAATTTTAATTAATGCAATAATTTTAACTTTTATTATTTTAATTAATAATATTTCGATCATACACGCCAGAAGTAGAGCGCCTGCATGGTCTTGTTTAATAGCCTCCAAGATAACAAGCAGAAAGTTTGTAACTACATTTCATGGAACTTATAATTTTAAAAGTAATTTGAAAAAATTATATAATTCAGTAATGGTTCGATCTGATTTAATTATTGCAGGATCAAATTTTATTTTTTCACACATCAAAGAAAATTATTCAAATTATTTAAATCAAAAAAAAAAATTATTAGTAGTATTTAGGGGAATTAATGTTGATTATTTTGATCCTACTACAAAACTTGAAACTGAAGAAAAAAAATTATTAAAACAATGGGAAATAGAAAAAGATAAAAAGATTATACTTTTGCCTGGTAGATTAACTACCTGGAAGGGACAAGAGGTATTTATTGAAGCAATTAATCTGACAAATATTGAATTAGGTTATGAAGCATTTTATGCTGTTATCCTTGGAAGTGATCAGGGAAGAGACTTGTATAAAAAAAAACTAATAAGACTTTCAGAACAATATAGGTTAACTAAACAGCTAAGATTTATCGATCACTGCAAAGATATGGCGTTAGCTTACAAAGTGTCTGATATAATTGTTTCAGCTTCTATTGAACCAGAAGCTTTTGGTAGAGTTTCTGTAGAGGCCCAATCTATGGAGAAACCAATTATTGCGAGTAATATTGGTGGCTCTAATGAGACTGTCATTGATGAAAAAACAGGCTATTTATTTAAAGCGGGTGATGCAAAGTCTTTAAGTCAGAAAATTTTAAAAACACTGACAATTGATGAAACTCAATTAAAATTAATTGGTGTTGAAGGAAGAAAAAATATAGTTCAAAAATTTAATGTTGAAAAAATGTGCTTTTCTACTTATTCAGAGTATAAAAGATTAATAAATTAAATGCCTATAATTACATTACCTGATGGAAATAATATTGATTTCCCAAATAAAGTTACTGGATTAGAAGTAGCAGAAAAAATTAGCAAATCATTAGCTAAACAAGCAATGGTGATAAGTGTAGATGGTGAGTTAAAAGACTTAGAACATCTAATTGAGAAAGACTGTTCAGTAAAAATTTTTACATCTAAAAATCCTGAAGGTCTAGAAACCATTAGACATGATACTGCTCACATATTAGCAATGGCAGTACAAGAATTGTTTCCAGGAACACAAGTTACGATTGGCCCTGTAATTGAAAACGGATTTTATTATGATTTTGCTAGAAAAGATCCGTTTACAGAAGATGATTTAGCAAAGATTGAAAATAAAATGAAAGAAATTGTTGATCGAGACGAGATTACCAAAAGAGAAGTTTGGGATAGAAATAAAGCCATAGATCATTTTAAAAAAAAAGGTGAAATCTATAAAGCCGAGTTAATTGAGGCAATACCAGAGAATGAGGATGTTTCAATTTATTTTCATGGAGATTGGCATGATCTTTGTAGAGGACCTCATCTTTCTTCAACAGGTAAAATAGGTAAATACTTTAAATTAATGAAAGTTTCAGGAGCTTATTGGAGGGGTGATTCAAACAATGAAATGCTTCAAAGAATTTATGGTACAAGCTGGGCTTCTCAAAAAGATTTAGATGAGCATCTAAAAAGAATAGAAGAAGCAGAAAAAAGAGATCATAGAAAATTAGGAAAAGAAATGGACTTGTTTCATTTTAGAGAAGAAAGTCCAGGCTCAGTTTTTTGGCATGAGAGAGGGTGGGCATTATTTCAAAAATTAATTAATTATATGAGAAGCAGACAGGATGCTGCTGGATACAAAGAGGTAAATACACCTGAAATTTTAGACCGACAATTGTGGGAAAAATCTGGTCACTGGGAAAAGTATGGAGAAAATATGTACACATCAGAAACTCCTGATGAAAAAGTCTTTGCGATAAAACCAATGAATTGTCCAGGTCATATACAAGTATTTAATCAAGGATTGAAAAGTTATAGAGATCTTCCATTACGTATCACAGAATTTGGTAAGGTTCATCGTTACGAACCATCAGGTGCTTTACATGGTTTGCTTAGAGTAAGAGCTTTTACACAAGATGATGCGCATATTTTTTGTGCAGAAGATCAAATTACGAGTGAGTGTTTAAATGTAACAAATTTAATATTAGATATTTATAAAGATCTTGGTTTTGAAAATGTGATTTTAAAATATGCTGATCGACCGGAGGTTAGAGTTGGAGATGATGAGGTTTGGGATAAGGCAGAAGCTTCACTTCTTGAAGCAGTTAAAGCTTCTAAGTTAGAATATAGTATTAATAAAGGTGAAGGTGCCTTCTATGGGCCAAAAATTGAATTTGTTTTAAGAGATGCTATCGGAAGAGATTGGCAATGTGGAACTTTACAAGTTGATTTAAATTTACCTGGAAGATTAGATGCATCATATGTTGATAAGGACGGAACAAAAAAAGTTCCTGTTATGCTTCATAGAGCTCTATTTGGTTCTCTAGAAAGATTTATAGGAATATTGATTGAAAATTATGCTGGTAAATTTCCTTTTTGGATTTCGCCTTTACAAACAATGGTAATTCCAATTTCAGAAGAATTTAATGATTACGCAATAGAAGTATCTAAAAAAATTAAAGATGCGGGCATAAGTTCTGCAGTTGATATTAAAAATAATAATTTAAACTATAAAATTAGAGATCATTCTTTAGCAAAAATACCTCTTTTATTAATTTGTGGTAAAAAAGAAGTTGACTCCAATTCAGTAACGATTAGAAGGTTAGACTCTAATAAACAAGAAAATATGGATATAGATTCATTTTTAAAAACTTTCTCTGCTTTAAATAAAGCATCATCAAACTAAGTGGCAGATTTTAAACAAAATTACTTTCAAAGAAGAACAAAGGATAGAGGTCCAAGATCTAATAACCGAATATCTTCACCAGATGTTCAAGTAATTGCAAGTGATGGTGAAAATCTTGGAGTGATCAGTACTAACGAAGCTATATCAATGGCAAAAAACCAAGGATTAGATTTAATTGAAATCGCACCCAATGCTAACCCACCAGTATGTAAAATCATGGATATGGGTAAGTATAAATATGATGCTCAAAAAAAAGCAAATCTTGCAAAAAAGAAACAAAAAATAATTTCATTAAAAGAAATTAAAATGAGACCTGTAACAGAAACTCATGATTACGAATTTAAGGTCAAAAATGCAAAAAAATTTATCTCTAAAGGAGATAAAGTTAAATTTACTATCAGATTTAAAGGGCGAGAGCTCCAACACTCTCATTTAGGCAATGAACTGATGGGTAAAATTAAAGAGGATATGAAGGATATTGGTAGAGTAGAGTTGCAACCCAAATTTGATGGGAAGCAAATGATTATGGTAATTCAACCTTTATAAGCCTTAATAGAGGTTGTAAAATTTAAACATTCTTTGTATAAGTCCGCAGAATTATGCCAAAATTAAAAACAAAAAGCTCTGCAAAAAAAAGATTTAAAATATCAGCTAAGGGTAAAGTTATATCTGCTCAAGCAGGTAAAAGACACGGTATGATTAAACGAACGAATTCACAAATTAGAAAATTAAGAGGCACTACAACTTTGTCTAAACAAGATGGCAAAATTGTTAAATCATACATGCCTTACAGTTTAAGAGGGTAACAATGGCAAGAGTTAAAAGAGGCGTAACAAGTAAAGCAAAACATAAGAAAGTTTTGAAAGCTGTAAAAGGTCAGTGGGGCAGAAGAAAAAATACTATCAGAGTTGCTAAACAAGCTATGGAGAAATCCATGCAGTATGCTTATAGAGATAGAAGAAATAAAAAAAGAGATTTCAAATCATTATGGATACAGAGAATTAATGCCGGTGTAAGAGCAGAGGGTATGACTTATTCAAAATTTATTAATGGTTTAAGTAAATGTGGTGTTACAATAGATAGAAAAATTTTAGCTGAAATTGCCTACGATAGTCCAGAAGCATTTAAAACAATTGTACAAAAAGCCCAATCCGCTTTAAATTAATCTCTATTGTTTTTATTTCTTAAGGAAATAATCTACTAATATGTCAGACATAAAAAATATTAGAGATCAATTTTTATCAAAGCTCAAGAATGAGCTAAGTTTAGATGAAATCAATTCAATCAAAACAGAGTTATTTGGAAAAAATGGTCAAATTTCATCTTTATTCAAAACAGTAGGATCAATTCCAGAGTCTGATAGAAAAACTTTTGCAGCTGATTTAAATAAAATAAAGGATGAACTTCAATCTTTAATTTCTGAAAAGATTAAAGAAATTGAGACAAAAGAAATTAATCAAAAACTTGAAAAAGAAAGAGTTGATATAACTTTACCAGGGAGATCTTTTGTTAGAGGTAAAATCCATCCTGTATCTCAAACGATAGATGAGATTTCATCTATCTTTTCAGAAATAGGTTTTAGTGTTGAAGAAGGACCAGATGTAGAAAACGAATATAATAATTTTACTGCATTAAACACTCCAGATAATCACCCAGCTCGTGACATGCACGATACTTTTTATTTGGACGAAAATAAGGAAGTTCTATTAAGAACGCATACTTCACCAGTTCAAATTAGAACTATGTTAAAAGACAAGCCACCGTTTAAAATTATTGCTCCAGGTAGAACATATAGATCAGATAGTGATCAAACACATGCGCCAATGTTCCATCAGGTTGAGGGCCTTCATATAGATAAAGATATTAACATGGGTCATTTAAAGGGATGTTTAAATTATTTTATTAAAGAGTTCTTTGAAGTGGAAAAAATCAAAATGAGATTTAGACCAAGTCATTTCCCTTTTACAGAACCATCTGCAGAAGTAGATATTGGTTACGAAATTAAAGATGGTAAAATTGTTATAGGAGAAGGAGATCAGTGGCTTGAAATTTTAGGATGTGGAATGGTTCATCCAAATGTTTTAAAAAATGTTAAAGTTGATCCTGCTAAATACCAAGGATATGCATTTGGCATAGGTATAGACAGGTTGGCAATGCTAAAATACGGTATTAATGATTTAAGAGCTTTCTTTGACTGTGATTATAGATGGTTAAATCACTTTGGATTTGATCCACTTGATGTACCCACAAATTATAGAGGTCTAAGTCGATGAAGATAACATTTGATTGGTTAAAAGATCACTTATCTGTAAGTGCTAAAGAAGAGAAGTTACTTGAGAAATTAACTGATATTGGACTTGAAGTTGAAAGTGTTGAAAATTTATCTGAAGGTTTAGACTTATTCAAAGTAGCAAAAATTTTAAAAACTGAAAAACATCCTAATGCAGACCGTTTAAAAGTTTGTGATGTTGATGTAGGTGAAAAAGAGATTAAGAAAGTGGTATGTGGTGCACCAAATGCTAGAGAAGGTTTGATCACTATTTATGCTCCTCCTGGTGCGGTTATTCCAAAAAATAAAACTAAATTAGTTATAGCAAAAATCAGAGATGTTACATCTTATGGTATGCTTTGTTCTGAATCCGAACTCAATTTGTCTGAGGAAAGCGATGGAATTACTGAGCTTTCATCCTCGAAATACAACAATAGTATTGGAAAAAGTTTTTTTATTCAATCTAGTTCTAATTTGATTGATTTATCAATCACACCCAACAGACCTGACTGTCTTGGTGTTAGAGGAGTAGCTAGAGATTTAGCAGCTGCAGGTTTTGGTAAATTAAAACAAATTAAAGAACAAAAAATAAAATCAAAAAAATCTCAAAAAGTTAAAGTAAAAATTACAAATGAAAAAAATCAAGGATGTTTTTCTTTTGGGAGCTGTTTGGTAACAAATGTAAAAAATACTGAAAGCCCAAAGTGGTTAAAGGATAAATTAATTTCTATAGGTCAAAAACCTATTTCAGCAATCGTTGATATTACAAATTATGTAATGATTGATATTAATCGCCCATTACATGCTTATGATGCGGATAAAATTCAAAAAGATATAATTGTTAGAAACTCAAAATCTGGTGAAGAGTTTACAGCTTTAGATAATAAAAATTATAAGCTTAAAGATGACATGTGTGTAATTAGCGATGATAAAGGTGTTTTAGGACTAGGTGGTATCATTGGAGGCACAAGATCTGGAACAGAAATTGATACACAAAATGTTTTAATCGAGTCAGCTTATTTTGATCCAAGATCAATCAGAAAAACAGCAAAAGAATTAAATATTGATACAGATGCAAAATTTAGATTTGAAAGAGGAATAGACCAATTGTCAATTGAAGAAGGTTTAAATAAAGCAGCTTTTTTAATTAAAGAAATTTGTGGTGGTGAAATTAGTAAAATAGATATTCAAAAAATTAGTACATTTAAAAATCAAATAATTAAATTTGATCCAAGTTCATTTGAAAAAGTTACAGGTTTTAAAATTTTAACAAAAGATATGTTAAAAATTTTAGATAACTTAGGTTTTAAATGTAAAAAAGATAAAAAAGTTTTTAAATTAACTATCCCTTCCTGGAGACCAGATATTACTCAGGAAATAGATGTTGTTGAGGAATTGGTAAGAATAGTTGGGTATGATAAAATCAAGTTAGAAGAGCCAATCAAAGAGAGAAAAAAATCTACTTTAACACAAACTCAAAAATTGTTTCATTTCCTTCAAAGATCTGTTGCTTCAAAAGGTTATTTGGAGGCAATTACTTGGTCTTTTACAGATGCAAAATATAATGATCATTTCAAAGGACAAAATGATGAATTAAAAATTGTGAACCCTATAAGTTCAGAATTAGGAGTTTTAAGAAATTCAATATTTTCAAATTTAATTATGTATATGAGCAAAAATATAGATAGAGGATTTAAAGATTTATCTATTTTTGAAATAGGACCAACATTTTTTGGAAAACAACCTGGTGAACAAAATATAGTAATCTGTGGTTTATCTGCTGGAAAAAAATCTCGTCTTTCTTGGTTGGAAAAAGAAAGAAATGTCGATGTATTTGATATTAAAAAAGATGTAGTTCAAACCTTAGTTGAAGCAGGTTACGATGCAGAAAAATTTTTTATTGATGACGAAACTCCTGATTATTATCATCCAGGTAAATCAGGAAGATTATTTTTGAACAGAGGTAAAGAAAGCGTAGCTGCATACTTTGGTGAAATTCATCCAAATATCATTAAGCAAATAGATATGAAAACCGAATCTTTAGTAGGTTTTGAAATATTTCTTGATAATTTAAAATTACCAAAAAAATCTTTGAAAGATCAAAAAACAAAATATTCTGTTTCAGATTATCAAAAGTCAGAAAGAGATTTTGCTTTTATAGTTGATAAGAAAATTAAGGTTCAAGATTTGGTAAATGTTGTATCAAATGTTGATAAAAATTTGATTTCTAACATTAAAGTTTTTGATGTTTATGAGGGTGATAATATTCCTGAAAACCAAAAATCAATTGCGATCAGTGTTACAATTCAATCTCGAGAAAAAACTCTTAAAGAAGCGGATTTAGATCAAATAAATAAGTCAATTATAGAAACAGTCGAAAATAAAACTGGCGCTAAAATTCGATCCTAAAGCCAATGAGTTCAATCGATAATATAAGAAATTTTGCAATCATCGCACACATTGATCATGGAAAATCTACTATTGCAGATAGAATAATTCATAGTTGTGGGGGGCTAACAGAAAGAGAGATGAAAGCTCAAGTTTTAGATTCAATGGATATTGAACGAGAGAGAGGTATCACCATTAAAGCTCAAACAGTAAAGCTAAATTATAAAGCTAAAGACGGAAAAGAATATATTCTAAATATTATAGATACACCAGGCCATGTAGATTTTAGCTATGAGGTAAGTAGATCATTATATGCGTGTGAAGGTTCAATTTTGATTGTAGATAGTACACAGGGAGTTGAGGCCCAAACTTTAGCAAACGTCTACCAAGCATTAGACACAAATCATGAAATTGTCCCAGTTTTAAATAAAGTAGATTTACCAGCTTCTGATTTAGAAAGAACAAAAAAACAAATTGAGGAAGTTATTGGGATAGATACTGAGAATGCCATTCCTTGTTCTGGAAAAACTGGTGAGGGAATAGGAGATATTTTAGAGCAAATTATAACAACTTTACCAGCACCAAAAGGAGAAAGTTCATCAGATTTGAAATGTTTATTAGTAGACAGTTGGTACGATACTTATCTAGGTGTTGTCATTTTAGTTAGAGTTATAGACGGGAAGCTTTCAAAACATATGAAGATCAAAATGATGTCGACAAATCAAGAATATATAGTTGAAAAAGTTGGTGTTTTTACTCCAAAGCCAGTTGATATTACTGAATTAAAAACAGGAGAGATAGGTTTTATAACAACAGGTATAAAAGTGTTATCTGAAACAAAAGTTGGAGATACAATTTGTGACGCAACAAAACCATTAAAAGAGGCTTTACCAGGTTTTAAACCAAGTAAACCTGTAGTATTTTGTGGATTATTTCCTGTAGATAGCTCAGAGTTTCAAAAATTAAAAGATGGTTTAGCAAAGTTACAATTAAATGATGCTAGCTTTTCTTTTGAACCAGAGTCATCTTCGGCTTTAGGTTTAGGATTTAGATGTGGGTTTTTAGGTTTGCTTCATCTAGAAATTGTAACAGAAAGACTTGAAAGAGAGTTTGATGTTAATTTATTAACGACAACACCAGGAGTAGTTTATAAAGTTCATTTAAATAATGGTGATACTATGGATTTACAAAATCCATCAAGTTTACCTGATCCTACACTAATAAAATATATTGAAGAGCCTTGGATTAAGGCAACTATTATTACTCCAGATCAATACTTAGGTTCAATAATTAAAATGTGCCAGGACAAAAGAGGAATTCAAACCAACCTTAGCTATTCTGGAAGTAGAGCAGTAGTAAATTATGAACTTCCATTAAATGAAGTTGTATTTGATTTCAATGACAGACTTAAGTCAATGACAAGTGGATATGCAAGTTTTGATTATGAAATAATTGAGCATAGAGAAGGCGATTTAGTAAAACTTGGTATTTTAGTGAATGCTGAACCAGTTGATGCTTTGGCTATGATGATACATAAAGATTTTGCACAAAAAACAGGGAGAGAAGTTTGTGAAAAATTAAAAGACCTTATTCCAAGACATAATTTTATGATCCCTGTTCAAGCTGCAATTGGTGGAAAAATTATTGCTAGAGAAACTATTAAAGGTTTTAAAAAAGATGTTTTAACAAAAATTCATGGTGGTGGAGCTACAGATAGAAAAAGAAAATTATTAGAAAAACAAAAAAAAGGAAAAGCTAGATCAAAACAATTTGGAAGAGTAGAGATACCCCAGGAAGCTTTTATAGGAGTTCTTAAAATTAACAAAGATGGATGATGAATATATTTAATGAAATTTCAATAATTATTCCTACATTTTATCCAGGTAACATAATTAACAAATGTTTAGAAACTCTTCCAAAAAATGTTGATATAATAATTGTTGATAATGGAGATGATGCTTATCTTAGTGATTTAATTAAAAACTCTGATCATAATTTAAGACATTTTAAAATTGGTGACGTAGGTTTACCGATGTCATTTAACTATGCTTTAAAAAAAACTAAATACGAAAATATTTTAATTACACAACCAGATGTTACATTTCATAGGGATGCTATACAAAAATTAATAGAAGCTTCGACTAAATATCAAAACTTTGGCATACTTGCACCTCATGTTTATGAGGATAATAAATATAGTAAATACAATTCTTTAAACTTACATTTGGATAAAAAAGGAAAAATAATAAATTTTAAAAATAAATCTAAAGTAGTAAAAATAATTCCCGATGGAGATTGTTGTGTAGATGCAGTGAATTCCACTGCTATATTTTTTAAAAAAAGTATAATAAACAAAATTAATGGCTGGGATGAAAATATTTATACATATTTAGAGGATTTAGATTTGTGCTTAAGACTAAGAAAAAGCAACTTACCAATAATAAAAGTAAAAAGTTCTATTGTTCATCATATTGGATTTGGATCACATAAAAAAGAAAATGCTCTTAAGTCGGATATGTCTAGAAATTGGCATTTTATATGGTCATCTTTATATTTTAAGCATAAATATTCTTCAAAATCAGAGTATTTAAATTTTCTTCTTAAAAATATATTAAAATATTTTTTTAAAACATTTTT